>NZ_PSVI01000041.1:0-31445 GCF_002931415.1 Rathayibacter sp. AY1E8 | reverse complement strand
TCGGATCCTCCCAGGAGACGGCCACCGCCCTCACCGCGGCCCTCGCCGGAGGGAAGGTGCCCGACCTCGTCATGATCCAGGGCGACGACCTCCCGCGCTTCGTCCAGAACAGCGCCAACTTCCTCGACCTGCGCACGCTGGGCGGCGACGACGTCGGAGCGGACTACCTGCCCTGGGCGGCGGACGCGGCGACCGCGGCGGACGGCTCCGTCGTGGGCGTGCCGACCGACGTGGGCGGCCTCAGCTTCGCCTACCGCGCGGACCTGTTCGAGCAGGCAGGCCTCCCCACCGATCCGGACGAGGTCGCCGCGCTCTGGAGCGACTGGGACGGCTTCCTCGCGACCGGAGAGAAGTACACGGCCGCGACCGGTGAGCCCTTCGTCGACAACGTGGAGACCAGCGTCTTCTACTCGACGATCAACCAGGTCACCGAGAAGTACTACTCCCCCGACGGCGAGCTCGTCTACGACACGAACCCGCAGGTGGAGGACGCCTTCGACATCGCCGTGAAGGCCCACGACACGGGGATCAGCGCCGGCATCGCCGCCTTCTCCTCCGGCTGGGCGCCCGGCCGGGCGAACGGCTCGTTCGCCGTGACCGTCGCTCCGTCCTGGATCCTCCAGGGCATCAAGACCGACGCCCCCGACACCGCGGGGAACTGGCGCGTCACCTCGGTCCCCGGAGTCGGCGGCAACTGGGGAGGCAGCGTCATCGCCATCCCGGCGCGGGCCGAGCACCCGCAGGCCGCGTGGCAGTACATCCAGACGATGATGTCGGCGGAGGGCCAGGAGGACCACTTCGCCACCTCCGGCACGTTCCCCGCCGCCACCGCCGCCCTGCAGAGCGACAGCGTCCGCGCCTACACCGATCCGTTCTTCGGCGACTCGAGGATCGGCGAGGTGATCGCGAGCTCGGTCGAGGACTTCCCCTCGTTCGTGAACGGCCCCGACACCGGAGCGATCGGCGCCGCTCTCTCGGGGGCGCTGGTCGAGCTGGAGTCGGGCAACGTCTCCTCCGCCGACGCCTTCTCGAGCGGGCTCGACAGCGCTCGCCAGGCGGTCGGCGGCTAGGCCGCACCGCACGTCCGATCGCCCTCGAGCCCTCCGGCCCGGGGGCGATCGCGGTTCGGGCGGCATCGGATGATCGCCGATTCGCGGAGCGCGCCTTCCAGTCGGGCGGAGCGCTCGTGCCGGAAGGTCGAGCAGCGAGGACCGGGCCCGCAGCCGTCGGGATCCGGCGATCGAGTGGATTCGGATGTTGACGTCATCAGACCCTCGTGGAAGCGTGATGTTTGCGTGAACATGCGCGAAGTCCCCGGTGCAAAGGAGCACAGCATGACGTCTCGACCACGAACGGCCGCCGCGGCGGTGGCCGCGCTGCTCGTCGCAGCACTCCTGGGAACAGGAGCGCAGTCGGCCTCGGCCGCCGTGGCCACGGATCCCGACGACGGAGTGCCGCGCACCTCGACGCCCGTGACCTACACCGACTACCCGGCGGTCCAGGACCCGGGCAGCACCGCGGCCGGCTACTTCCAGCCCTACTGGTACGACACCGACGGCCGCCACATCCAGGCGCACGGCGGCCAGATCGTCACCGTCGAGGAGGGCGGTCAGCAGGTCCAGTACTGGTACGGCGAGGACCGCACGAAGGGCTACTGGAACAGCCCCGGAGTCGCGGTCTACCGCTCCACCGACGGCCACAACTGGGAGAACAAGGGCACCGCGCTGCGCAGCGTCTCGGCTCCGGCCGACCTCGAGGCCCCCTACTTCGACGCGCTCTACGACACCGTCGACGACTCCGGAGCCCCTCGCGCCGACCGCATCGCGGAGCTCGACTACCACCTCGACACGACGCAGGCCTCGCCGAACACCGCCATCTTCGAGCGCCCCAAGGTCCTCTTCAACGAGAAGACCGGCAAGTGGGTCATGTGGTGGCACTCCGACGGCCGGACCACGCCGGGCGGCAGCACCTACGCGCGCTCGATGGCGGGAGTCGCCGTCTCGGACAGCCCGACCGGACCCTTCACGCTCCAGGGCGTCTACCGCCTCTACAACCGCACGGACTACAAGGCCTGCACCACCTCCGCCGTTCCCGGGCAGGCGCGGGACATGACCGTCTTCCAGGACGAGGACGGCACCGCGTACATCTCCTACTCCTCCGAGGAGAACTACTCGCTCTACGTGGCGAAGCTGGACGCCGACTACACCAACGTCGAGCGGACCACCACGACCGACACCCTCGACGCGAACCAGTACTCGGCCGACGGGACGTACCCCTACGTCTTCGCCGACGGTGCGGCCGGAGCACCGGTGCGCGGCACCGACTTCCAGATCGTGAAGGAGTGCGGACACCTCGAGGCGCCCGCGATCTTCGCCAACGGCGGCAAGTACTACACGATCGCCTCCGGAGCGACCGGCTGGGCGCCGAACCCGCAGACCTACTACACCGCCGACTCGATCCTCGGCGCGTGGACCCGCGGAGTCGAGAAGGGCGACGCCGACGAGAACGTCGCCTACAACGCGATCCCGGAGGGCGGCGACGGCCTGCTCTCGATCGGCGACTCCCGCAAGACCACCTTCGGCTCGCAGTCGACGAACGTCCTCACCCTCGCTCCCGGGAAGTACGTCTACATGGGCGACCGGTGGAACGAGGGCAAGTCGGACTCGACCTACGTCTGGCTCCCGATGACGGTCGGCGAGAACGGCCGCCTCGAGATGCGGAACCCGGCTCAGGAGGACCCGGCGCGCTGGGGATCCGGCTGGAACCTCTCCTACTGGGACGACAAGGGGGTCGGCGAGGGCGTCTGGTCGGTCGTGGACGCCCGTCTGCCGAAGCAGGTCCGCCGCGGCGCCGACATCGCCGCCGCGCTCCCCTCGACGGTCTCGGTCTCGAGCAACGGCTCGACCCGCGACGTCGCCGTGACCTGGGCCGCCCCCGGCCCCGCGGAGCTCGGCACGGTGCAGGTGACGGGCACGCTCGCCGCCGACGCCGGATTCTCCTCCGGCCGCCGCTTCACCCGCACGATCGAGGTGGCGGAGCCGGGCATCGCGAACCTCGCTCCCGGAGCGTCCGTCGCGGTCTCGAGCCGCACGGACCTCGCCGGCAAGCTCATCGACGGCGACGTCAAGGGCAAGGGCTGGGACGACTGGTCCTCGGCCGGCTACCCGCGCGACAGCCGCCTCTCCTTCTCCTGGGGCGCGGCGCAGAACCTCGACTCGGTGACGGTCAGCACCTACAAGGACGGTGCGACCGCCACCTGGCCCTCGCGGATCGAGGTCGAGTACCAGGTGAACGGCGCATGGACGACCTCCTCGGTCGCCACCACCCTCAGCCAGGCCGCGACCGGATCCGCCCCGACGGCGATCCTCGACCTGTCCTCCCTGCCCGACACCACGGGCCTCCGCCTGCACCTCACCAGCGCGGCGAACACGTGGCAGTCGGTCTCGGAGGTGCAGATCTGGGGCATCGCGCCGCCGACGAACGTCTGCCGCGTCCCCGGAGCCGCGGTCTCGGCGTCGTTCAGCCAGACGAAGTACGCGACCCTCCCCGCGAAGAACGCCTGCGACGGCAACGTGAGCACCCCCTGGTCGACCTGGACCGACGGCACCTTCGCCGGCAGCGCCGAGTTCACGCTGACGAACACCGAGGCGCACCGCGTCGCCTGGCTCACCTTCACCAACACCGAGGGCACCCTGGCGTCGGTGAGCGTGGCCTACCGCGCCGAGGACGGCACCTGGAAGCCGACCACCGCGCAGAACGTCGCTCCGGCGGCGAACGGCACGCTGACCACGATCCCGTTCGCGGCGGTCTCGGCCACCGGCCTGAAGCTGACCTTCTCCACGCCGGGCTCGTTCCTCAAGATCGGCGAGATCGTCGTCCCCGAGGCGGCCGCCCCGGCGCTGACGGTGCCGGTGACCGTGACGTCGCGCTGTGTGGCCGGGAAGGCGGTGCTGACTGTCCTCGCCAAGAACGGCGGCACCGCTCCGATCGACGTCGCGATGGCCTCGGCCTACGGCTCGAAGACGGTCACCGCGGTGGCCGGGGGTGCGAGCGGATCGGCCGCGTTCACCACCCGCCTGGCGAGCATGCCGGGCGGCCAGGTGACGGTGACCGCCACGGCGGGCTCCGAGACCCTCGCGCAGACGGTGGCCTACCCGGGCCGCGTCTGCTGAGCGCACGGCGGCCGGTCGACCGGCCGTGACGGAGGAGGGGGTGCCCGCGGGCGCTCCCTCCTCTGCGTGTGCGGCACATCATCCGAGGCGCAGGGCGAGTGCGGGCTCGAGGCGCGCGGCTCAGGGCTCCAGATGCCGAAGGACGTGCCGGGCCTGGGCGGGAGCGCCGTCACGTCGATCTCCGCGGGCGGGAAGGAACGGCCGCTCCCCCGCAGGCGCTCCCCGAGAAGGAGATCGGTCGCCTGATCGATCCGGCTCAGCGCCGCCTCGTCGAGGAGGTGGGCGCACGAGCATGGCCGAGCCCGCTGGCGCGCTCCGCGGCACTCCACCCGGAAGCGGGGGTGCAGAGCACTTCACGCTCCTGGTAGTAATCACAGGCGGGCGCATCGCAGAGCCCGCAGAACTGGACCGTCCGTGACCCGCACCACCCGCGCTCTCGCCGCGTTCGTCCCGACGACGACCCTCGTGCTCTCCGTGGTGTTCGCCTCCGCCGCACTCGCGCCCGAGGCGATGACCGCCCCGGAAGCGGTGTCGACGCCGACCGCCGCCTCGCCCGCGGAGGATGCGGCGGCGACTGCGGACCCCTCCGCTCCCGGTGCGGGATCCGGCGCCTCCGACCGCCGCTCCTCGAGCCCCTCCTCCGCAAACCCCGTCGACCCCGCGCAGCCGACGACCGGCTCCTCCCCCGCGGACCGGCCCGCCACAGACCCGCCCGCCGCGGACCGTCCCACCGACTCCCCCTCCGCCACCCCGCCCGACGCCGCCGATCCCCTCACCGGCGAGGACCCGGCCCGCACGCCGCCCCTGCTCCACGACCTCGACGGAGTGGACGTCGACGTCGACATCACTCCTCCGGCGCAGCCCGGCTCCCTCTCGCTCTCCGTCGCCGCCGACGCCGTCGACCTCGCCGAGTCGGGCTCCACCGCCCTCCAGCGCCGGTTCACGGGCGGGCTCCCCACGGTCACCGTCACCGACTCGCGCGTCGGCGCGCAGAACGACTGGTACGTCCTCGCCTCGGCGAGCGCCCTCACCGGCCCGAGCGCCTCGATCGGAGCCGACCACCTCGGCTGGACCCCGCGCCTGATCACCGGCACCGGCGCCGTCGCGGGCGATCCGGTCGCCTCCTCCCTCGAGGGCGGCGCGGGCCTGCAGGACGCGCTGCTGCTCGGAGCCGCCGGCGGGGCCGGCACCTGGAGCGCCGACGCCGAGCTGCGGCTGCTGGCCGAGCCGGACGTCGAGGCCGGCTCCTACCGCTCGACGATCACGCTGTCGCTGTTCGCCTAGGCGCGGACCAGCGCAACGGCCGGGGACCGCGCCCCGCGGTCACTCCTGAGCGACCGCGACCGCCACGACGAGCGCGGAGTGGACCGTCGGCTCAGAGACGGCGAAGTAGCGGCTCGAGCCCTCGATCCAGGCCTCGGTCGCGCCCTCCCTGGTGCGGAAGCGGACGGGCTCGTCGCTCGACGTCCCGCGCCCGTCGGCCTTCGCGACCGCCTGCGAGCGCAGATCGGCGAGCACCTGCTCCGCCGTCGTCGCCCCGGACGCCACGCGGTCGCGGACGCTGCGGGCGCGCACCGCGTCGATCCCGATGTCGCGTCCGGTCGCCAGCGCCGCGACCACCGCGCCGTCGCAGTGCGCGATGCTGATCCGCATCCGCTCCAGCGCCGGGTGCTCGCCGCGGAGCACCGGGCGGCCGTGCGGTCCGGAGCAGCGCTCGCAGCGCGCGTCCACGGCGACCTCGAGGGGATCGATCCCGAGCGTCTCAGCAGCCAGCTCGCGCACGAGGACCCGGCCGAGGAGGAAGCCGTCCCGGACCTCGCGTCGACTCGTCGCCTCGTAGCGCAGGCGCTCGGCGAGGGTGAGCAGGCGCAGCATCCGGTGGCGGGCGGAGTCGAGGACCTCGGGCCGCGCCCAGCGCAGCTGCACGTCGTCGGTGGCGAGGAGGGGGAGTCCGGTCATGCCCCGGACGCTACGCACGCCAGGCGACATCGGCGTGACGGGAGGGTGGCCGGAGGGAGACGGGCCGCTGTTGACTGGGAGGCGTGCAGACCTTCCTCCCCTACCCCGACTTCCACCGCAGCGTCCGCGCCCTCGACGGCAAGCGGCTCGGCAAGCAGCGCGTCGAGACGCTGCAGGTCATGCGGGCGCTGACCGTCCCGGGGTACGGCTGGCAGAACCACCCCGTCACGCGGATGTGGCGGGGCTACCGACCGGCGCTGATGACCTACCAGCGCGAGACCTGCGCGGAGTGGACGGAGCGCGGCTTCGCCGACACGTGCCTCGTGAAGACCGAGGAGGCCCTCGCCGCCACCCCGGAGGATCTCGCCGCCTACCTGACCGGCGACTACGCGCTCCCGCCGTGGTTCGGCGACGAGCGGCTGCACCTCTCGCACCGCTCGAAGCTCGTGGCCAAGGACGAGGACCACTACGGCCCGCTGTTCCCCGGCACGCCGCCGGGGCTCGACTACCTCTGGCCCGTCGGCGCCTGAGCTCAGGCCGCGGGCGGGCGGAGGAACGGGATCGCGATGCGCGGACGGAACACCTCGCGCTGGTTCGCCTTCACCAGTCCGCAGATGATCAGCACGAAGTGCACCAGCCAGAGCACGGCGAACAGCGTGATCGGGATGCCGATCGGATAGAAGTCCTTCGCGAGCGGGGTGTCGGAGGCGGCGAAGAGCAGCACGACGTGCGCGCCGAGCGTCACGACCCCGATCAGGATCACCGTCAGGCCCCAGTTCGCCGCGTTCCGCGCGTTCTCGGCGGCGAGCCCGCCCTTCCTCCGGGCGGAGGGGTACACGGACGCCATGACGATGCCGCCCACGATCAGGCTGAGGAACGGGATCCCGATGAACGCGAGGAAGCCGAGAGCGTACGAGAGGGCGCCCGTGGGCGGTGCGGGGACGGCCTGCGGGGGCGCGACCGGAGCGGCCTCCGGGGTCGTCGCGTCGGCCGGTCCGGGGTCGGAGGAGGGGCTCGCCATGCCGACAGCCTAGGGAACACCGTCCCCCGGGTCGCGGTCAGGGTCTTTTCAGGCCTCTGGCCGGGCCTTCGTCTTCGGGGGCTCTCGGGTTAGTCTGTCGAGGTTGACCTGCCGCACGGAGCGTGCAGGGCGTCGGCCGCGGTCGTCGCAGCATCCGGGGGGATTCGCGAAGGAGAAGGTTTGGCGTCCGACAGAAGGACCACCGGTGGTGTGGTCAAGGCGATCGTGGGCTTCCTGGGCATGAGCGTCGTGGCCGGAGTCCTCGTGACCGCCACCGTCACCCCGGCCGTGGCGCTCGCCGGAGTCGCCGCGAACCAGTCGATCGGCGTCTTCGACGGCCTGCCCGACTACCTCGAGGTCGACAAGCTCTCCGAGAAGAGCAACATCTACGCGACCGGCTCCGACGGCCCGCAGCTGCTCGCCTCCTTCTACGTCGAGAACCGCGTCGAGGTGCCGCTCGACCGCATCGCCCAGGCCGCCAAGGACGCCGCCGTCTCGGGTGAGGACCCCCGCTTCTACGACCACGGCGGAGTCGACCTCCCCGGCACCCTCCGCGCCGTCGCGCAGACCTATGTGCTCGGCAACGACGTGCAGGGCGGATCCTCGATCACCCAGCAGTACGTGAAGAACGTCCTCGTCGAGAAGGCCGTCCGCAACATCTCGGACGACGCCGAGCGCGCGGCCGCGATCGACGAGGCCACCCGGACCTCCCCCGAGCGCAAGCTCCGCGAGATGAAGCTCGCCATCGGCCTCGAGAAGCAGTACACGAAGGACCAGATCCTCCAGGGCTACCTCAACATCGCGTTCTTCGGAGGCACCACCTACGGCCTCGAGACCGCCGCGAACTACTACTACGCGACCTCGGCCGCTGACCTCTCGATCGCCCAGGCCGCGAGCCTCATCGCGATCGTCAACAACCCGGCCGTCCTGCGGATCGACCAGCCCGACAACCCGGACAACGGCGCCGCGAACGGCTACGCCCGCAACAAGGACCGCCGCGACTACATCATCGGCAAGATGCTCGAGGAGGGGAAGATCTCGCAGGAGGACCACGACGCCGCCGTCGCCGCTCCGATCGAGCCCCGCATCACCCAGCCCAGCACCGGCTGCTCGACCGCGGGCAACGCGGGCTTCTTCTGCGACTACGTCACCAACGTCCTGAAGAACAACGAGATCTTCGGCGCCGACGAGGACACCCGCTGGACCAACTTCCGCCGCGGCGGTCTCGACGTCTACACGACGCTCGACGTCGGCCTGCAGGACGCGGCCGTCGCCGCCGTCGACGCGCAGGTCCCGCAGACCTGGAACTTCGACGTCGGAGCCGTCTCCGTCAGCGTCGAGGTCGGATCCGGGCGCGTGCTCGCGATGACGCAGAACAAGAAGTACTCGCAGGATCCGGACGTCCTCACGACCGACCCGTCCTACAGCGCCGTGAACTACAGCACCGATCGGGCCAACGGCGGATCCTCCGGGATCCAGCCGGGCTCGACCTACAAGCTCTTCACCCTGGTGGAGTGGCTGAAGGAGGGCCACAGCATCAACGAGTCGGTCGACGGGACGCGCAAGTCCACCTGGGGCACCTTCACGGACTCCTGCGTCTCCGGCGGCACCGACACGAGCAACGAGACGAGCGCGAAGAACGACGAGGGCGGAACCGGCGAGGTCGGCACCCCGGTGTCCTTCACGAAGACCTCCCTCAACACCGGCTTCGTCGGCATGGCCCGTGAGCTCGACCTGTGCGGCATCCGCGACACCGCGGTCGACATGGGCGTGAAGCAGGGCAGCGGCGAGGAGCTCGAGCACAACCCGTCGTCGGTGCTCGGCACGAACTACGTCTCGCCCCTCTCGATGGCCGGCGCCTTCGCCACCATCGCCTCCGGCGGCACGACCTGCGACCCCGTCGCGATCGACCGCATCACCGACTCCGCCGGAGCCGACCAGCCGGTGCCCCCGGCGAACTGCCGCCAGTCGATCGACCGCAACGTCGCCGCCACCGCGGCCGTCGCGCTGCAGGCGACCTTCACCGGCGGCGGGACGGCCGTGGCCTCCCGCACCGGCGACGGCGTTCCGCTGATCGGCAAGACCGGCACCACCGACGACGCGAAGGCCACCTGGATGACCGGAGCGAGCACCCGCGTCGCGACCGCCGTCGGCGTGTTCAACGTGAAGGGCGACGCGAACCTGCGCCTCGGCCGCTACTCCTTCGACTCCGGATCCGCCGCCACCGCGCGCCACCGCATCTGGCCGGTCGTCATGCGCGCCGCCGACGCGACGTACGGCGGGACGGCGTTCCCGGAGGCCGACGGCTCGCTGCAGGTCGTCCCGAAGGTCGACATCCCGGATGTCGTCGGGCTCTCCTCCGCCGACGCCGAGGCCAAGCTCGAGGCGGCCGGCTTCGGCGTCGTGCAGGGCGGCACGGAGGCGAGCGACGCCGCGGTCGGGACGGTCACCCGCGCCGACCCGTCGGGCTCGGCCCCGCGCGGCACCGCGATCACCGTGTTCACCAGCTCCGGCAACCAGAAGACCGTGCCGAACGTGACGGGCCAGGACCTGGAGGCCGCGAAGAACGCCTTCGGCGCCGCCGGCTTCACGAAGATCACGCTCGCCTGCGCCGAGGACCCGAAGGCGCCCGACGCCGGCCAGGTCACCGGGCAGGAGCCGGCCGGCGGCTCCCCCGTCGCTCCGGACGCCACGCTGAAGGTGACGATCACCGCGAAGAAGTGCCCCTGACCGGCGCCTGACGGCTCGCGAGAACGCGTCCGGCCCGCGAGGATCCTCGGATCCCGCGGGCCGGACGCGTTCCTGTCGGACGACGGCGTCGGAGCCGGGGCTACTGCCCTCGCCCCCGGATCGCGCCGACGATCGCGACGGTCGCGAAGTAGACGATGAGGGCCAGTACGCCGAACGAGGCGAGCGCCCCGCTGGCCTCGGCCCAGGGCCGTCGCTCGTCCGTCATGGTGCCGGGCATGACGATGTCGAGGGCGAACATGCCCACCGCCAGGGCGAAGCAGACGAGGCTCAGCACGAGCAGCGCCCGGACCGCCTTGCCCACGGGGTCGTAGTAGCGCGGGTTCGACATCGTGCCTCCGGTTCTCGTGCTCTCGTGTCTATCCCGCCCGGACCGCTGTGGCAAGCCGTGGGGACGCGAAGACCCCCGCCCCTCCCCCTCTGCGGGCGCCGCTCACGATGACGGACGGTGCCGTCGTCACGAGCGGTGTCTCGCGGGAGGAGGAGGGACGGGGGTCGGAGCGGGACCGGCTACGCGGCAAGCGGGAGGGCGGCGGCCGAGGTCACCAGCAGCTCGCCGCCGACGGCGTCGACGCGGACAGCGCCTCCGTCGGAGACCTCGCCGCTGACGAACAGGTCGGCGATCCGGTCGTCGATGGAGCGCTGGACGAGGCGGCGCAGGGGCCGGGCGCCGTACTGCGGCTCGTAGCCGTTCTCGGCGAGCCAGTCGACGGCCGCCTCCGTCACCTCGAGCGTCACCTCGCGGGGAGCGAGGCGGGAGCGCGTGGTGTCGAGGACGATGCCGACGATCTCCCGCAGCTGCTCGCGGCCGAGGCGGCGGAACAGGACGATCTCGTCGATCCGGTTGAGGAACTCGGGGCGCATCGCCTCGCGGAGACGGCCCATGACGCGATCGCGCAGGTCCTTCTCCGAGGCGAAGCCCTCGGCCGACGCGTCGCTCTGAGCGACGAAGCCGAGCGCACCCGACCGCGAGGCCAGGAACTCCGAGCCGAGGTTCGAGGTCATGATGATCACCGTGTTGCGGAAGTCGACCGTCCGCCCCTGGCCGTCGGTCAGACGCCCGTCGTCGAGCACCTGCAGCAGCAGGTTGAACACGTCGGGGTGCGCCTTCTCGATCTCGTCGAAGAGGACCACCGAGTACGGGTTCCGGCGCACGCGCTCGGTCAGCTGACCGGCCTCGTCGTAGCCGACGTACCCGGGAGGGGCGCCGACCAGCCGCGAGACCGTGTGACGCTCGCCGAACTCGCTCATGTCGAAGCGGATGACCGACTGCTCATCGGCGAAGAGGGAGCCCGCGAGGGTGCGCGCCAGCTCCGTCTTGCCGACACCGGTCGGGCCGAGGAAGAGGAACGAGCCGACCGGGCGCGAGGAGTCGCCGAGGCCTGTGCGGCTGCGGCGGACGGCCCGGGCGACCGCGGTGACCGCGTCGTCCTGGCCGATGACCCGCTGGTGCAGCTCGGTCTCGAGGTGGGCGAGGCGCTCGCGCTCCCCCTCCGTGAGCCGCGACACCGGGATGCCGGTGGCGCGGGCGATGACGGCCGCGATCTCGGTCTCGCCGACGACCGCCTCCGCGGGGGCGCTGCCGGTGGCCGCGTCGAGCTCCGCCTGCACGGCGCTGATCTCGTCGCGGACGCGGGACGCCTCCTCGTAGTGCTCGGCCGAGACGGCCGCGTTCTTTTCGGCCTCCAGGGTCGCCAGACGCTCGAGCAGAGCTCCGGTGTCGACGCCGGCTCCGAGGCGGAGGCGGAGGCGCGCGCCGGCCTGGTCGATCAGGTCGATCGCCTTGTCGGGCAGCACGCGGTCGGTGAGGTACCGGGCCGAGAGCTCGACGGAGGCGCGCAGGGCCTCGTCCGTGAAGCGCACGCGGTGGTGCTCCTCGTAGGCGGGGCGCAGGCCGTGCAGGATGGCGACCGCGTCCTCGATGCCGGGCTCGCCGACGCGGACCGGCTGGAAGCGCCGCTCCAGTGCCGGGTCCTTCTCGATGGTGCGGTACTCCTTGAGCGTGGTGGCGCCGACGAGGTGCAGCTCGCCTCGGGCCAGACGCGGCTTGAGGATGTTGCCCGCGTCCATGCCGCCCTCGCCGCCGCCGCCCGCACCGACGACGGTGTGGACCTCGTCGATGAAGACGATCAGCTCGCCGGAGTGCGCCGCGATCTCGTCCATGGTGCCGGTGAGGCGCTCCTCGAAGTCGCCGCGGTAGCGGGTGCCGGCCAGCATGCCGGGGAGGTCGAGCGAGATCACGCGCTTGCCGCGCAGCTGCTCGGGGACCTCCTCCGCCACGATCGCGCGGGCCAGGCCCTCGACGATGGCGGTCTTGCCGACGCCGGCCTCGCCGACGAGCACCGGGTTGTTCTTGGTGCGGCGGCTGAGGATCTCGACGGTCTGCTCGATCTCGTCGGCGCGCCCGATGACCGGGTCGAGCCGGCCCTCGCGGGCGAGAGCGGTGAGGTCGGTGCCGAACTTGTCGAGCATCGGAGTGTCGGAGGCGGGCTGTCCCGCCTCCTGCTGCTGCGGGGCCTCGGTTTCGCGCATGCCCTGGGTGAGGGCCTCGGCGGTGACGCCGGCGCGGGCGAGGACCTGCCCGGCGGGGGCGTCCTGGCCGAGCACGAGCGCGAAGAAGAGGTGCTCGGGCTCGATGTAGGTCGAGCCGCTGGAGCGGGCGACCTGGTAGGCGTGGAACAGCGCGCGCTGCGCGCTGGGGGTGATGGTGGCCGCGTTCTGCGAGGCGTGGGCCTCGTCGGCCTGCGGGAGGCGCGCCTCCGCGGCGGTGGCGATGGCGGCGGGGTCGACGCCGATGCGGCGCACGGCCTGCGAGACGGTCTCGTCGTCGATGAGCACGCGGAGCACGTGCAGGGCGTCGAGCTCGGTCTGGCCGCGCTCGAGGGCGAAGCGTCCTGCGGACTGCAGGATGTCGCGGGTACGGGCGGTGAGGAATCGGCTGAGGTCGATCGACCGCGCCGCGCGGGCGCGCTCACCGTCGAGGTAGCGGGCGAGGAAGTCGTCGAACGAGCTCGCTCCGGCCTCGCTGTAGTTGTCGGGCACCTGTCCTCCTGAGGAAGTTGAGTCGGTTACGCTCAAGTTCAACGCAGGGGTGCCGTTCCTATTCCCGCCCCTCGCCCGCGAGATGCCGCTTCGGTCCGCGACGGGCGTACGACCGGCGTCTCGCGGGGACGGGAAGAGGCACGGACTCCGGGGAGTCCGTGCCTCTCTGCGCCGACGCGCATTTCCTCCGGGGTGGGAGCTCTAGGGGACGAGGTAGCCCGCCGCGCGGAACAGCTCGTACCACTCCGGCCGCGTGAGCGGCAGATCGGAGCCGAGGGCCGCATCGCGCACGCGCTGCTCGTTCGTCGTGCCGAGCACGACCTGCATGCCCGCCGGGTGGCGGGTGATCCAGGCGGTGGCCACGGCGATCGCCGGGACCCCGTACGTCGCTGCGAGCCGGTCGATGACGGCGTTCAGCTCGGGGTAGGCCGGGTTGTCGAGGAAGACGCCGGTGAAGAACCCCGCCTGGAAGGGCGACCAGGCCTGCACGGTGATGTCGTTCAGGCGGCAGTAGTCGAGGATGCCGGCGTCGCGCATGACGGACTGGTCCTCGCCGACCATGTTGGAGGCGACACCCTGCGCGATCAGCGGCGCATGGGTGATCGAGAGCTGCAGCTGGTTCGCCACGATCGGCTGGTTCAGCGACTTCTTCAGCAGCTCGATCTGGTACGGCGTCTGGTTCGAGACGCCGAAGTGCTTCACCTTGCCGGACGCGTGCAGCTCGTCGAACGCGCGGGCCACCTCATCGGGCTCGACGAGCGCGTCGGGCCGGTGCAGGAGCAGCACGTCGACGTAGTCGGTGCGCAGCGCCTTCAGCGAGCCCTCGACCGAGGCGATCAGGTGCTCGTACGAGAAGTCGAAGTAGGGGCCGTCCGGGACGATGCCCGCCTTGGTCTGCAGGACGACGTGCTCACGCTCCGACGGGGTGAGCGCCATCGCCTCGGCGAAGCGCTCCTCGCAGCGGTGCAGTTCGCCGCCGTACACGTCGGCGTGGTCGAAGAAGTCGATGCCGGAGTCGCGGGCGGCGCCGACGAGGCCGCGGATGGCCTCGTCGCTCATCTCGGGGATGCGCATGAGGCCGAGGACGACGTTCGGGGAGTCGACACCGGAGGTGCCGAGGGGGACGTGCTTCACAGGGAGTGCTCCTTCGTTGGATACCTCGTCCACGCTAGGCGCCCCGCCTGGGCGCCGTCCAACAGGGGGTGCTGGTGCGATTCATCCGGTGGAGTGGTGAATCGGCGGAGTGCGTTCACGATGCAGGACGAACGTGGTGCCACGACCCCGATTCCGCGGCAGGGAGGAAGTCCTTCGTCGTTCGTCCTGAGTTCTGAACGGCTTGTCCGCGCACCCCGACGGTGGAAGGCTGCGGCCATGACGATCGAGGTGCGCGCGGCCACCGTCTTCGACGACCTGGCGACGATGGTCGGCCCGAAGCGCCCCGACGCGAGCGTGTGCTGGTGCCTGAGCTACCGGCTCCGCTCCTCCGTCGAGAACCGGGCTCTCGCCGGTCCCGCTCGCGGTGCCCGGGTGCGGGAGCTCGTCGCGGAGGACCCTCCGCCCGGCGTCCTCGCGTACGACGGCGACGAGGTGGTCGGCTGGGCGGCGGTGCACCCGCGGGCCGACACGAGCTACGCGACGAACCGGCGCATCCCGCACGTGGACGCCCTCGACGTGTGGAGCGTGTGGTGCCTCCGCGTGCGGCCCGGCTTCCGCGGGCGCGGGATCTCGCATCCGCTGCTCGAGGGCGCCGTCGAGTTCGCCCGATCGCAGGGGGCACCGGCGATCGAGGGCTACCCGGTCGACAACGCCGGCACGGAGGTCGACCTGACGATGGCGTACGTCGGCACGCGCTCGCTGTTCGAGCGCGCCGGCTTCGAGAAGGCCGCGGACACGACCTCGGTGCTCGACGGCTTCCCCCGGGTGCTGATGCGCCTGGCCCTCTGAGGCGCGCACGACGGCCGCTCCGGCCCCGCTCCGCGGACACCGACGTGCCGCGCGAGGCGCCGCCGACAGGACGGCGCCTCGGCGACAGGGCGGCGCCTCGCCGGGTGCGGTGACCCGGCGCCCGCCCGCCGCCCGGAGACGAGGAACGGCCCCTCACCCGCGAGGGGAGGGGCCGTTCGCCGTGGAGGCCGGGACGTGGTGTCGACGCCTAGAAGTCCCAGTCCTCGTCCTCGGTGTTCACGGCCTTGCCGATCACGTAGGAGGAGCCGGAGCCCGAGAAGAAGTCGTGGTTCTCGTCCGCGTTGGGCGAGAGGGCCGACAGGATCGCGGGGTTCACATCGGTGACCTGCTTGGGGAACATCGGCTCGTAGCCGAGGTTCATCAGCGCCTTGTTGGCGTTGTAGTGCAGGAACTTCTTGACGTCCTCGGTCAGGCCGAGCTGGTCGTAGAGGTCCTGCGTGTACTGCGCCTCGTTGTCGTAGAGCTCGTAGAGCAGCGAGAACGTGTAGTCCTTGATCTCGTCGCGCTTGGCCTGGTCGACCCGCTCGAGTCCCTTCTGGAACTTGTAGCCGATGTAGTAGCCGTGCACGGCCTCGTCGCGGATGATCAGGCGCACGAGGTCGGCCGTGTTGGTGAGCTTGGCACGCGAGGACCAGTACATCGGCAGGTAGAAGCCCGAGTAGAAGAGGAAGGACTCCAGCAGCGTGGAGGCGACCTTCCGCTTCAGCGGGTCGTCGCCGCGGTAGTAGTCCATCACGATGGACGCCTTCTTCTGCAGGTTCGGGTTCTCCATCGACCAGCGGAAGGCCTCGTCGATGTCCTGGGTGTTCGACAGGGTCGAGAACACCGAGGAGTACGACTTGGCGTGGACCGACTCCATGAACGCGATGTTCGTGTAGACGGCCTCCTCGTGAGGCGTGATCGCGTCCGGGATGAGCGAGACGGCGCCGACGGTGCCCTGCACGGTGTCGAGCAGGGTGAGCCCGGTGAACACGCGCATGGTGAGCTGCTGCTCCTGGTGCGTGAGCGTGTTCCACGACTGGATGTCGTTCGACAGCGGGACCTTCTCGGGCAGCCAGAAGTTGCTCGTGAGGCGGTTCCACACCTCGACGTCCTTGTCGTCCTGGATCCGGTTCCAGTTGATCGCCTGGACGGAGTCGACGAGCTTGAGCTTCTCGGGGGGAGTCATGATTCCTTCTCGCTGCTGCGGATGGGTCGTGCGGAGGGGGGTGGGGCTGCGTGCTCTAGAGCATGCACGAGACGCACTGGTCGAGCTCGGTGCCCTCGAGCGCCAGCTGACGGATGCGGATGTAGTAGATCGTCTTGATGCCCTTGCGCCAGGCGTAGATCTGGGCGCGGTTGACGTCGCGGGTGGTCGCCGTGTCCTTGAAGAAGAGCGTGAGCGAGAGGCCCTGGTCGACGTGCTGCGTGGCCGCGGCGTAGGTGTCGATGATCTTCTCGTAGCCGATCTCGTACGCGTCCTGGTAGTACTCCAGGTTGTCGTTCGTCATGAACGGCGCCGGGTAGTAGACGCGGCCGAGCTTGCCCTCCTTGCGGATCTCGATCTTCGACGCGATCGGGTGGATCGAGGACGTCGAGTTGTTGATGTACGAGATCGAGCCGGTCGGCGGGACGGCCTGCAGGTTCTGGTTGTAGATGCCGTGCTCCATGACCGAGGCCTTGAGCGCACGCCAGTCGTCCTGGGTGGGGACCGCGATGCCCGAGTCGGCGAAGAGGCGGGAGACGCGCTCGGTGGCCGGCGTCCACTCCTTCTCCGTGTAGGTGTCGAAGAACTCACCCGAGGCGTACTTCGAGTCGGCGAAGCCCTCGAAGGTGGTGCCGCGCTCGATGGAGAGGTTGTTGGAGGCGCGCAGGGCGTGGAACAGCACCGAGTAGAAGTAGATGTTGGTGAAGTCGATGCCCTCCTCGGATCCGTAGTGGATCCGCTCGCGGGCGAGGTAGCCGTGCAGGTTCATCTGGCCGAGGCCGATGGCGTGCGACTTGTCGTTGCCGTCCTCGATCGAGCGGACCGAGGTGATGTGCGACTGGTCGGACACCGAGGTGAGGCCGCGGATAGCGGTCTCGATGGTGCGGCCGAAGTCGGGCGAGTCCATCGTCAGCGCGATGTTCAGCGAGCCGAGGTTGCAGGAGATGTCCTTGCCGATCTGCGCGTAGGAGAGGTCCTCGTTGTAGGTCGTCGGAGTGTTGACCTGGAGGATCTCGGAGCAGAGGTTGGACATGTTGATGCGGCCCTTGATCGGGTTCGCCTGGTTCACCGTGTCCTCGAACACGATGTAGGGGTAGCCCGACTCGAACTGGATCTCGGCGATGGTCTGGAAGAACTCGCGCGCCGAGATCTTGGTCTTCTTGATGCGCGGGTCGTCGACCATCTCGCGGTACTTCTCCGAGAGGGAGATGTCGCCGAAGGGGATGCCGTAGACGCGCTCGACGTCGTAGGGCGAGAAGAGGTACATGTCCTCGTTGTTCTTCGCGAGCTCGAACGTGATGTCGGGCACGACGACGCCGAGGGAGAGCGTCTTGATGCGGATCTTCTCGTCGGCGTTCTCGCGCTTGGTGTCGAGGAAGCGGAGGATGTCGGGGTGGTGCGCCGAGAGGTACACCGCTCCCGCGCCCTGGCGCGCGCCGAGCTGGTTGGCGTAGCTGAAGCTGTCCTCGAGGAGCTTCATCACGGGGATGATGCCCGAGGACTGGTTCTCGATCTGCTTGATCGGGGCGCCGGCCTCGCGGATGTTCGAGAGCGAGAGGGCGACGCCGCCGCCGCGCTTGGAGAGCTGGAGCGCGGAGTTGATGCCGCGGGCGATCGACTCCATGTTGTCCTCGATGCGGAGCAGGAAGCAGGAGACGAGCTCGCCGCGCTGTGCCTTGCCTGTGTTGAGGAAGGTCGGGGTCGCGGGCTGGAAGCGGCCGGCGACGATCTCCTCGACGAGGGCGGTCGCGAGCGTCTCGTCGCCCTGGGCGAGGCCGAGGGCGGTCATCACGACGCGGTCCTCGAAGCGCTCGAGGTAGCGCTTCCCGTCGAACGTCTTGAGCGTGTACGAGGTGTAGTACTTGAACGCGCCGAGGAAGGTCGCGAAGCGGAACTTCTTCGAGTACGCCAGGTCGTTGAGCTGCTGGATGAACTCGAACGAGTACTGGTCGAGCACGGCCTGCTCGTAGTACTCCTTCTCGACCAGGTAGTCGAGGCGCTCCTTGAGCGTGTGGAAGAACACCGTGTTCTGGTTGACGTGCTGCAGGAAGAACTCGCGAGCGGCCTCGCGGTCCTTGTCGAACTGGATCTCTCCGTTCGGGCCGTAGAGGTTCAGCATCGCGTTGAGCGAGTGGTAGTCCATCTGTGCGGCGTCGCGGGGAGCGTCGATCACTGCTGCGTCCAAAACGTGTCCAATCCTTCGTCGACGGCGCGGACGTCGTCGGGTGTTCCGAATACTTCGAATCGATAGAGGTGCGGCACCTCGCACTTGCGGGCGATGATGTCGCCGGCGAGGCAGTACGCCTCGCCGAAGTTCGTGTTGCCGGCGCCGATGACGCCGCGGATCAGGGAGCGGTTGCACGGATCGTTGAGGAACCGGATGACCTGCTTGGGGACCGCTCCTCCGCCGTTGCCGCCGCCGTAGGTGGGGAGGACGAGCACGTACGGCTCGTGGACGTGGAGCGTATCGAGGGCGGCTCCGTCGCGACGGGCGTGGAGCGGGATGCGCTGCGCCGGCCGTCCGAGCTTCTCGATGAACCGGTGCGTGTTCCCCGAGCTGCTGGAGAAGTACACGAGCCCGCTCATCCTCCGGCCCCTCTCCCCGTCAGCTGCTGTTCTCGGTCCCGCCTCCGAGGCGGCTGCGCGGTGAGCCGCGAGGCGGAGGAGGAAGCCGCAGCGGCGCTACGGCGCCCGCCGACGACGTCGCGGATCGCCGTCCGTGCGCCTCAGAGGGTCGCGATCTTGTCGGGGCGGAAGCCGGACCAGTGGTCGTCGTCCGTGATGACGACCGGCGCCTGGAGGTAGCCGAGGGCTTTGACGGCCTCGAGGGCCTTCTCGTCCACGGAGAGGTCGAACACCTCGTAGTCGATGCCCTTGCTGTCGAGGGCGCGGTACGTCGCGGTGCACTGGACGCAGGAGGGCTTGGTGTAGACCGTCACAGCCATGGGTGTCGCCTTTCGGAGGGGGTGTCCCGGTGCAGCTCCCCGACCGGCGGCTCGCGATGCGGGCGGGGTCGGAGGGTGGTCCGGGTGAGTTCTGGGTGCCGGTGGGGCTCTCGCTCCGACCTGCTCAGCAATACTACATATAGGGGGCGGGCCGGTGTCAGCCCACTAGACGTAGTAGTTACAGCCGTGTAGTTATCCACCGGTTCCTCCCCCGTTCATCCACAGGCCGGAGCCCGTGGAACCGCGGAAGGACGCGGATCCGGACGAACCATCCACAGGTGTGGACAGAAGGATCCCGTTCACTGTGTACAACGCGTCACGGCGTGTCGGCATGCCCGACCGGTGGGGTCCGCGCGGCGGCTCGACCACAAGATGTGGTGGTCGGATCGCATCGCGGGGCATGCCCGGACGGTACGCCCGACCACCGACACCGCGAACGGTCAGAGGAGCTGCGCGGCCCACTCCCGGGCGACGGCGCGCAGGTGCGGGAGCGGGTCCGCGAGGGCCGCGGACGAGGAGCCCGCCGCCTCCGTCAGCGACACCGCCGCGGTGAAGCCGGGAGTCGGCGCCGCGATCGCCCCGGCGACGAGGAGCGTCCGCGCCCCGGCCGCCTCGGCGAGCGCGAGGACGTGCAAGGGGACCTTGCCGGCGGCGGACTGCGCGTCGAAGCGCCCCTCCCCCGTGATGACGACGTCCGCGCCCGCGAGGAGCGTCGGGAGCCCGATCGCCCGTCCGACGGCGCCGGCGCCGGAGGTCGGGCGCGCGCCCCAGGCGAGCAGCCCGAAGCCCGTCCCGCCCGCCGCCCCGGAGCCCGGCGCATCGGGATCCGCGTCCAGGTGCGCGGCGAGACGGCGGAGGCCGCTCTCGAGGAGGAGGACGTCCTCGGGGCCGGCCCCCTTCTGCGGACCGAAGACGCGGGCCGCCCCGGAGTCGCCGAGCAGCGGGGTCGCGACATCGCTGAGCACGACCGCGCCTCCGGGCGGCAGAGGACGCAGCGCGCGGAGGTCGGCGGCGGCGAGCGCGGGCAGCGCACCGCCTCCCTCGCCGAGGTCGCGGCCGGAGGCGGTGGAGAAGCGTGCGCCGAGCTCGCGGAGCGCTCCGACTCCGCCGTCGGTCGAGGCGCTGCCGCCGATCGCCAGCAGCAGGGCGTGCGCCCCCGCGTCGAGGGCGGCGGCGATCGCGCGGCCGAAGCCGCGCGTGTGCGCGGTGAGCGGACGGAGCGGGTCGAGCAGCGTGATGCCGCTCGTGGAGGCGAGCTCGACGACGGCTGTCCCGTCGGGGAGCAGCAGCCACCAGGCGCGGACCGGCCGGTCGTCCGGGCCGGGGACGACGACCGGCCGCCGAAGCGACCCCGGGACCGCGAGCGCGAAGGCCTCGACCGTGCCCTCTCCTCCGTCGGCCATCGGCGCGAGGACGATCTCGTCCCCCGGGCGCGCAGCGCTCCAGCCCTCGGCGATCGCCCGCGCGACCTCGACCGCGCTCGCCGACCCCTTGAAGGAGTCGGGCGCGACGACGACCCTCAGCCTGCCCACGCGCTCAGTGTGGCACCGCGCCGCCACTCAGAGCGGGGTCGCGAGCCGGTAGCCGCGCTTGATCACCGTCGCCACGAGCCGCGGTTCGGGGAGGGCCTGACGGAGGCGGCTGACAGCGACGTCGACCGCGTGGTCGTCGAGAGCCTCCGGCGCGGAGGCCGCGAGGACGTGACGCGCGACGGTCGCGCCCTCGGCGGCGACGAGAGTCCGGAACAGCGCGAGCGCGACCGGGGTCAGCGCCACCCGGGTCCCGGCCAGGACGGCGTGCCGGCCTCGGAGCTCGAGAGTGCCGAAGGCCGTCTCGATGCGGGGCGACGCCTGCTCGAGGTGCTCGCAGGTCAGGCGGATGAGCGCACCCATCCGGAACCGGTCCGGCACGACCGGGAGGATCCCTGCCTCGACCAGGGGTGCTGCGGTCACGGGGCCGACGGCGGCGGCGACCACCGTCTCGCGGAAGGCCGCCTGGAGGTCGTCGAGGCGGCCCGCGGCCTCCGCGACCGTGAAGAGCGCCTCCACCGCCGGCGCGCTGGTGAAGGTGACGGCGTCGATGCCCCCTCCGCAGACCGCGTCGATCAGCCGCAGCACCCGGGCGGAGTCCTCGTGCACGCTCCAGCGGTAGGGCGCGGCCGTGAGCACCCGGGCGCCGGCGTCGCGGAGACGCTGCAGCTGAGCCGGGTCGGTGAATCCGTGCAGCTGCACCGCGATCGTGCGGCCGGCGACGCCCTCGCGCAGGGCCAGGTCGACGAGGGAGGTGGTCGTCTCGCGCTCGCTCATCCCGTGGTCGTCGAGACCCGCCGCACGGATCGCTCCGCGCGCCTTGGGTCCGCGGACGAGGATCCGCGCGGAGGACAGCGCGTCGGCCAGCTCGATCCCCGCGGCGTCCGCGGCCTCGAGCCAGCGCCGCAGGCCGTAGGAGGTGGTGGCGAGGAGCACGTCGGGACGGGCGGCGACGATGGCGCGGGTCTCCTCCTCGAGCGCGCCCTCGGTGTCGACGCCGCGCATTCGGATGGTGGGGGCGTGCGTGACGGCGGCACCGCGGCGCTCGAACGCGGCGATCAGGTCCTCGGAGCGGCGGTCGGAGGTGACCCCGATGCGGAAGCCGTCCAGCTGGTCGGGTCGGAACCCCACGGCGGCGTCGGGATCGGTGCCGGTCATGCTCGGCCCCCTCGGGGTCTCACGCGGTCAGTGCATCGACCGCTCGGGCGATGCTCTCGGGGTCCCCCGCATCATGGCACGCGGCCTGCCGGACCACCTCGCCGATGACGATCACGGCGGGCGAGCGCGGTGCCAGCTCGGCGAGCAGGCCGAGCACTGCGCCGACCGACGAGACCGTCGTGCGCTGGTCGCGCGACCAGCCCCGCTCGACGATCGCGAGGGGCGTGTCGGCGCGCATCCCGGCGCGCTGCAGCCCGGCGACGAGGTGCGGGAGGGTGTTCACGCCCATCAGCACCACGATCGTCCCGCCCAACCCGGCCAGATGGCCGAGCTCCTGCTCGCTGAACGGCGCATGGCCCGAGACCACGGTGAAGGCCCTGCTGACCTCGCGGTGGGTGACCGGGATCCCGGCGGCGGCGGGCACCGAGATCGCGCTGGTCACTCCGGGGACGACCGTGGAGCCGACGCCGGCGAGCCGGCACGCGCGCACCTCCTCCGACCCGCGGCCGAACACGAACGGATCGCCGCCCTTGAGGCGCACGACGTCCAGACCCGCGAGGGCCCGCTCGATCATCAGCCGCTCGATCTCGTGCTGCGGCACCGCATGATGACCCGGCGTCTTGCCGACGTCGATCAGCTCGGCGCCGGGCGCCCACTCGGCCAGGCCCTCGTGCGGACCGAGCCGGTCGTAGAGCACCACGTCCGCGTCGCGGAGGGCGCGGCGGGCGGCGAGGGTCATCAGATCCGGATCGCCGGGGCCGCCGCCGACGATGCTGACGTGCCCGACCGGCCGGGTCGGCGCGGGGGCCTCGTCGACGATCCAGGGGCAGAGCTCGGCCGCCGCCGCTCGGAGCGGTGCAGGCCCCTCCACCCACACGATCAGGGCCGGGGGCGCCGGGGTGAGCGCGTCCTCCGCCTCGTGCCGCTCGACGAGTGCGCCGGCGGCTCGGTAGCGGGCGAGCACGCGGCGGGTTCCGGAGGCGGTGCCGATCACGAGCACACGGCGTCCGGCGAGGTCGAGGGAGAGCTGCATCACGAGTCCGATCCGATCCCGGCCGGACCGACGGGGATCCTCGGCCCCGCGACCAGCACGGGTCCGTCCGGTCTCTCGTCCCGGCCGGCGGGCCGGACCTGCCCGCGCTCGCGCACGGTCGCGACGCGCGGATCCGCGGTGTCCGGGGCGTTCACGAAGGAGCGGAAGCGGCGGAGCCGGTCGGGATCGGCGAGGGTCGCCGCCCACTCGTCGACGTAGGTGTCGACGTGCGTGGCCATGGCGGCCTCGAGCTCGGCGGCGATGCCGAGCGAGTCCTCGCAGACCACCTCGCGCACGTGCTCGAGTCCGCCGGGGAGCTCCTCCTGCCAGCGGGCGGTGCGCTGGAGCCGCTCGGCCGTGCGCACGTAGTACATGACGTAGCGGTCGATGTAGCGCACCAGGGTCTCGTCGTCGAGGTCCTGCGCGAGCAGCTGGGCGTGCGCCGGCTGGTAGCCGCCGTTGCCGCCGACGTAGAGGTTCCAGCCGAGGTCGCTCGCGATGACGCCGATGTCCTTCCCCCGCGCCTCGGCGCACTCGCGGGCGCAGCCGCTGACCCCGAGCTTGAACTTGTGCGGCGAGCGGAGACCCCGGTACCGCTCCTCGAGGAAGACCGCCATCCCGACCGCGTCCTGGACTCCGAAGCGGCACCAGGTCGATCCGACGCACGACTTGACCGTGCGCAGCGACTTGCCGTACGCCTGACCCGACTCGAAGCCGGCGTCGACGAGGAGGCGCCAGATCTCGGGCAGCTGCTCGAGGCGGGCGCCGAACATGTCGATCCGCTGCCCGCCGGTGATCTTCGTGTAGAGGCCGTACTGCTCGGCGACCTCGGCGATCACCTTGAGCTTCGCCGGCGTGATCTCGCCTCCGGGGATCCGCGGGACGACGGAGTAGGTGCCGTCCTTCTGCATGTTGGCCAGGGCGCGGTCGTTGGTGTCCTGCAGCGGCGCCTGGCCGCCGTCGAGGATGTAGGCGTTCGTCTGGGTGGCGAGGACGGAGGCGATCACCGGCTTGCACACGTCGCAGCCCAGCCCGGAGCCGAAGCGCTCCATCACCTGCTCGGCCGAGTGCAGCCCGAGGATGCGAACCGACTCGAACAGCTCGCTGCGGCTGAGCGCCACGTGCTCGCAGAGGGCGCGGGAGACCTCGACGCCTGCACGGATCAGCTCCGTGTCAAGCAGCTTCTTCACCAGGGGCACGCACGATCCGCACTGGGTGCCCGCGCGGGTGCAGGCCTTGAGCGGCCCCAGCTCGGTGCACCCCTCGCCGATCGCGTGACGGACCTCGCCGACCGAGACGTTGTTGCACGAGCAGACCTGGGCGTCGTCCGGAAGGTCGCCCGAGGGCGCCTCCGCCCCCGCCGCCGCGAGGTAGGCGCCGGGCTCGGCCGGCAGCTCGCGCCCCAGCAGCGGGCGGAGGGAGGAGTAGGGGCCCGCGTCGCCGACGAACATCCCGCCGAGCAGCGTGCGCGCATCGTCCGAGACGACGACCTTCTGGTAGAGACCGCGGGCCGGATCGGCGTAGACGACCTCGAGCGCTCCCTCCGTGGTGCCGAGGGCGTCGCCGAAGCTGGCGACCTCCACGCCCGAGAGCTTGAGCTTGGTGGCGTCGTCGACCCCCGGGAAGGTCGCGTCGCCGCCGAGGATCCGGTCGGCGACCACCTCCGCCATCGCGTTGGCGGGTGCGACGAGCCCGACCGTGCGGCCGGCGATCGCGGCGACCTCGCCGATGGCCCAGACTCCCGCCCTGCTGGTGCGGCAGGCCTCGTCGACGACCACGCCTCCGCGCGGTGCGACCTCGATCCCGACCGCTCGGGCGAGCTCGTCGCGCGCCGTGATCCCGATGGAGAAGACCACGAGATCGGCGCTGATGCTGCTGCCGTCGGTCAGCGCGACGCCGAGCACCGTCCCCGTCGGCGAGGTGAGGATCGCGGTGGGCCGGTTGCCGAGGTGCAGCGCGATCCCCTGCGCCGAGATGATGCGGCCGAGGGCCTGCCCGGCGCCCTCGTCGAGCTGCGCGCTCATCAGCCAGCGGCCGGAGTGGACGAGGGCGGTGCGCGCACCGAGCCGGTGCGCGCCTCCCGCCGCCTCGAGGCCGAGCAGACCGCCGCCGACCACGACCACGATCGCGGGGCGTCCGCGCCGGGCGCGGAACGCGGCGAGCTCGGCGACGAGCCCGTCCACGTCCTCGAGCGTGCGGTAGACGCGGCCGTGCTCGGCGCCCTCGATCGGCGGGACCGTGGCGGAGGAGCCCGTCGCCAGGACGATCTCGTCGCCCTCGAGGGAGCGGCCGTCCGCGAGCTCGACGCGCAGGCGGTCGGGATCGATCGCGACTACACGGGAGGAGGTGATCAGCCGCGCCGACTCCCACAGAGCGCCGTCGCCCAGAGTCAGGTCGTGCTCGCCGTCGAGGCGCTTCGAGAGTGCGACGCGGTCGTAGGGACGGTGCACCTCCTCGCCGAGGACGGTGATCTCCAGCGCCTGGTCGCCGGCCCGGGCGACGAGCGCGTCGACCAGGCGGTGCGCGGCGGGTCCCGCTCCGACGACGAGCACGCGTCGGGGCCGGGCGGCGGGGTTCGCTCCAGGAGTCATGACGTCCACCGTAGGGACGGCCCGTTTCCCCGCCGTTGCCCCTGTGTAACAGCGTGTGACGCGCGCCTCTCGGCGAGCGCCGCAGGCCGTGAGGGCTTCGTTACGCCCGCGACACCGGAGGCGTGCTCGCACGAAACGCGCGATCCCTACCGTTGCCTCATCGCGTCCGACCGGATGCGGTGGCCCACCCGCAGGAAGAAGGCGCAGCGATGACCCTCCTCGATCGGCTCGCCCCCGCGACCGCCACCACCTGGGTGCCGGTCTGCGCCGTCGGCGACCTCGAGCCGCTCTGGGGCGAGGCCGCCCTGGTCGGCGGTGTGCAGCTCGCCCTGTTCCTCCTGCCCGACGGGCGGGTGCGGGCCGTCTCGAACCTCGACCCCGCGACCGGCGCCGCCGTGCTCTCACGCGGCATCGTCGGCTCGCGTCTGGTCGACGGGGTGCAGCGGCCCACGATCGCCTCCCCCCTGCACAAGGACGTCTTCGACCTCGAGACCGGCGCCTGCTTCACACGAGCGGAGCTGCACCTCGCCACCTGGCAGGTGCGCGAGAGCGACGGCACGATCGAGGTCGCCCAGCGGACCGCTCTGGTCGCCGCGTCCCACGGGACCTCCGACGACGACGGGAGGCGTGCCGTCGCCGCGCTGGTCGAGGCGGTCCGCCGGGCCAACCCGGCGCTGGACGTGCTCGACTCCTTCGTCGACGTGCAGCAGCCCGACGTCCCCGCGACCCTGGGTTCTCTCGAGCCGGGCCGGCCGGCGGTGGTCGTGCCGCTGCTGCTCTCGGCCGGCTACCACGTGCACGTCGACCTCGCCGAGGCCGCGGCGGAGGCGGAGCGGCCGGTGCGGGTCTCGGGCGCGCTCGGACCCGATCCCCGCCTGGCGCGCGTGCTCGCCCGCCGGCTCCACGAGGCAGGGCTCGACGACGGCGACCGCGTCGTGCTCGCCGCTGCCGGCTCGAGCGACGCCGGTGCCGTCGCGGACTGCTGGACCACCGGCCGCCTCCTCGCCGCCGAGCTCGGCCGCGAGGTGAGCACCTCGTTCATCTCGGCCGCCGAGCCGCGGATCGCGGAGGCGGTCGCCGCCGAGCGCGCCGCCCACCCCGGCGCGCGCGTCGTGGTCGCCACCTACCTGCTCGCGCCCGGCTACTTCGCCGGCCTGGCCGCCTCCGCGGGGGCCGACCTCGCCTCCGCTCCCCTCCTCACCGCCGTCGATCCGCCCGCCCGCGAGCTGGTCGACATCGTCTCGGAGCTGTTCGGGCGCAACGCCTGACGCCTCCTCCCCGCACCACCACCGCTCCACCTCCCCGTCCCGAGCGCGCCCTCGCGCGCGCCGCCCACCCTCCGGAGGACCACGATGACTGCTGCACCCCCGACCACCGTCCCCACGACCGCCGCCACATCCACCGGCATCATCCGACGGCCGGGCCGCTGGATCGACGGCTGGAACCCCGAGGACCCCGCCCAGTGGGAGGCGGAGGGACGCTCCGTCGCCGCTCGCAATCTGAGGTGGTCGATCTTCGCCGAGTTCCTCGGCTTCGTCGTCTGGCAGCTCTGGTCGGTCGTCGTCGTCTCGCTGCCGGCGGCCGGGTTCGCCTTCGACACCGGGCAGATCTTCTGGCTCATCTCGATGCCGAGCCTCGTCGGCGCCACCCTGCGGATCCCGTACACGTTCATGGTCCCCCGCTTCGGCGGCCGCAACTGGACGATCGTGTCGGCGGGCCTCCTGCTGATCCCGAGCGTCGGACTCGGCATCGCGGTCTCGAATCCGGAGACCCCGTTCGGCGTCATGCTCCTGGTGGCCGCGCTCGCCGGCTTCGGCGGCGGCAACTTCGCCAGCTCGATGGCGAACATCACCTTCTTCTACCCGCACGCGCAGAAGGGCTGGGCTCTGGGGCTCAACGCCGCGGGCGGCAACCTGGGCGCCTCCGTCGCGCAGCTCGTCGTGCCGATCGCGATCACCGTCGGCGCCGCGGCCACGCTGAACCTGCCGATCGCCGGCTTCCTCTGGGTCCCCCTGATCGTCGTGGCGATGATCGGCGCCGCCAAGCGCATGGACAACCTCTCGACCGCGAAGTCCGACGTCGCCGCCTCCCTCGCCGCGCTCCGCGAGCCGCACCTCTGGCTGCTGGCCGTGCTCTACATCGGCACCTTCGGGTCCTTCATCGGATTCGCCGGCGTGTTCCCGAAGCTCATCGCCGACACCTTCCCCGAGTTCTCCGGCTTCGCCGTCGGCTCGGCGACGGTCGGCCTCGCGTTCCTCGGCTCCCTGGTGGGCTCGCTGTCCCGCCCCTCCGGCGGCCGTCTGGCCGACCGCTTCGGCGGAGCGCCTGTCACGGTCCTCGCCTTCGTCGCCATGGGCGCCGGGATCCTCGGCGTGATCGCGACACTGCCGCTCGGCAGCTTCTGGCTCTTCCTCGCCTGCTTCCTCGTGCTCTTCTCGGCGGCCGGCATCGGCAACGGCGCGACCTACCGCATGATCCCCACGGTGTTCGCCCTCCGCGCCCGCCAGCGCGGTGACGACGGCATCGGCGCCCAGCGCACGTCCGCCGCGGCGCTCGGCCTGATCTCGGCGATCGGCGCCTACGGCGGCTTCGTGATCCCCCAGCTGCTCGGCTTCTCCAAGACCGAGTTCGGCGACTACACGACGGCGCTGGGCTGGTTCGTCGGCGCCTACGCGGTGATGCTCGCGATCACGGCCGGCGTCTACCTCCGCCTCGCCGCGAAGACGGGGACCCGGATCTGACGATGAGCGCCCCCGCCCCGACCGACTCCCACTGCCCGTACTGCGCCCTGCAGTGCGCGATGACGCTGACACCCGCGGCGGGCCCCGTACCCGTGGCGGTCGAGGGGAGGGAGTTCCCGACGAACCGGGGCGGGCTCTGCGCCAAGGGCTGGACCTCCGTCGAGCTGCTGGCGAGCGGACAGCGCCTGGTCTCCCCGCTGCTGCGCGGCGCCGACGGCGTCCTCGCGGAGGCGTCGTGGGAGGAGGCGCTCGACGCGGTCGCCGGGGCGGTGCGCGGCGTCCGGGAGCGGCACGGCGCCGACGCGGTGGCCGTCTTCGGCGGCGGGGGCCTCACCAACGAGAAGGCCTACCAGCTCGGAAAGTTCGCTCGGATCGCTCTCGGCACCTCCCGGATCGACTACAACGGCCGCTTCTGCATGTCCTCGGCCGCGGCGGCCGGCAACCGCGCCTTCGGCGTCGATCGCGGACTGCCGTTCCCGGTGTCCGACCTCGACGACGCCGACACGATCCTGCTCCTGGGCTCGAACGTCGCCGCGACGATGCCGCCGCTTCTCGCCCACTTCGCCGGTGCCCGCTCGCGGGGCGGCCTGGTGGTCGTCGACCCGCGCCGCTCGGCCACCGCGCGGCTGACGGAGGACGGCGCCGGCACGCATCTGCAGCCCGCTCCCGGGACGGATCTGCCGCTCCTGCTCGGGCTGATCCACCTGGTCTTCGCCGAGGGCCTCGCCGACACCGCCTACCTCGCCGCGCGCACGACCGGCGCCGAGGCGGTGCGCCGCAGCGTCTCGGCGTGGTGGCCGGAGCGCACGTCCGCGGTCACGGGCGTGCCGACCACGCTCCTCCGCTCCCTCGCGCGCCGGCTCGCCGCGGGGCGGTCGTTCGTCCTGACCGGCCGCGGGGTCGAGCAGCACGTCGACGGCACCGACACCGCGACCGCCGCGATCAACCTCGCTCTCGTGCTCGGCCTGGTGGGCCGCGAGGGGTCGGGGTACGGCACGCTCACCGGTCAGGGCAACGGCCAGGGCGGACGCGAGCACGGCCAGAAGGCCGATCAGCTCCCGGGGTACCGCTCCATCCGCGATCCGGAGGCGCGGCGCCACGTCGCCGCCGTCTGGGACGTGACGCCCGAATCGATCCCCGGCCCGGGCCTGCCCGCCACCGCCCTGCTCGCCGAGCTCGGACGCTCCGTGCACTGCCTGCTGGTGCACGGCTCCAACGTGGTCGTCTCGGCTCCGGACGCCGACGCCGTCCGC
Source organism: Rathayibacter sp. AY1E8 (assembly GCF_002931415.1). Classification (NCBI taxonomy): domain Bacteria; kingdom Bacillati; phylum Actinomycetota; class Actinomycetes; order Micrococcales; family Microbacteriaceae; genus Rathayibacter; species Rathayibacter sp. AY1E8. Next base: position 2,102 of record NZ_PSVI01000041.1, on the reverse strand, counting down.
GCCGGGCTCGAGGCCCTGGACACGCTGGTCGTCTGCGACTTCTTCCTCTCCGAGACCGCCGCGCTGGCCGATGTGGTGCTCCCGGTGCCGCAGTGGGCGGAGGAGGAGGGCACGATGACCTCGCTCGAGGGCCGGGTGCTCCGCCGCCGCCGGGCGATCGACCCGCCGGCGGGAGTGCGCAGCGAGCTCTGGATCATGAGCGAACTGGCGCGCCGTCTCGACGCCCCCTCGAGCTGGTCGACCGTCCCCGCGGAGGTGTTCGACGAGCTGGCCCGCGCGTCCGCGGGAGGCGTGGCCGACTACTCCGGCCTCTCGCACGCCCTGCTCGACACCGGGATCGCAGCGCACTGGCCCTACCCCGCGGGCGGCACGGGGACGCCGCGCCTCTTCGCTGAGCGCTTCGGGCACCCCGACGGCCGGGCGCGCCTGGTCGCCGTCATCCCCGCCGTCCCCGTCGTCGTGGACCGCGGCGAGGAGCTGACCCTGGTGACCGGCCGCTACCTCCAGCAGTACCAGTCGGGCACCCAGACCCGGCGGGTCGCGGAGCTCGATGCGGCCCGCCCGGAGGCTCGACTCGAGATCCACCCGGCGACCGCCTCCCGGCTCGGCGTCAGCGACGGAGCACCTGTGGCGATCGGGAACGCGCGCGGCGTGGTCCGCGCCCGCGCGAGCGTCACCGCGGACATCCGCCACGACACGGTGTTCCTGCCCTTCCACTACGCGGGTGAGCAGTGCGCGAACCTCCTCACCGAGGCCGTCGTGGACCCGGTGTCGTCGATGCCCGAGTTCAAGCGCACGCGGGTCTGGGTCCGCGCGGAAGGGACGGCACATGCCTGAGACACCTCCCGAGCGGATCGTCCTGATCGGCTACGGACCCGTCGGCTCGCGCTTCGTCGAGGAGCTGCTGCCGGCCGTGCGGGCCGGTCTGGTCGCGCTGACGGTCGTCGGCGCCGAGGGCGACGACCCCTACAACCGTGTCCTGCTCGCGGAGTACGCCGTCGGCCGGGCGACCCGCGAGCGCCTCGACCTCGGCGACCGGACGGCGGCGGAGGCGGCGGGCGTCGTCCTGCGCCTGGGAGCGGCCGTCGTGGGGATCGACCGCGCGCGGAACGTCGTGCGGCTGCACGACGGCGAGCGGCTGCCCTACGACCGCCTCGTCCTGGCCACCGGCGCCCGGGCGAACGTGCCGACCCTCGCCGGGATGGAGCGGGCCCGACGTGAGCGGACGGTGCGCGCCGCCGATCCGGAGTCGCTCGACGCGGGCTCCCGGCCCCTCCCGGAGAGGGTGGTGGCGCTGCGAGACCTGGCCGACGCCCGGGTGGTCCGCGAGGCCGTGCGCTCCGGCGCTCGCCTCGTCGTGCTCGGGGCGGGAGTGCTCGGGATCGAGTTCGCCCTCGCCGCCGCCGAGCAGGGCGCGCAGGTGGTGGTCGTCTTCCACGGCGACATCCCGATGGCCCGCAATCTCGACACGGGCGGGGGGCGGATGCTGGCCGCGGCCGCCCGCGCGGCCGGCGTCGAGATGGTGGCGCACGCCCGGTCCGAGAGCGTCCTGCTCGCGCACGACGACCGCGGCCGTGCGCACTTCCAGGCGCTCGTCTGCGCTGACGGCAAGCAGATCGAGGGGGATCTGCTGGTGCTCTCGTGCGGTGTCGGTGCGCGGGTCGAGCTGGCCGCGGGCGCGGAGCTCGCCGTCTCGACCGGGATCCTGGTCGATGAGCAGCTGCGCAGCTGGAGCGACCCGGACGTCTTCGCGATCGGCGACTGCGCGCACGTCGCCCCCCGCGGCTCGGCCCTGCCCGACGGCCGCGTGCCCGGCGGACCGAGCGGACTGATCGGTCCGGGATGGGAGCAGGCGGACCGGCTCGCAGCGCGGATCCGGGCGGAGGCTGAGGGCCGCTGCGGCGAGGAGCGCGTCCCCGACGCCCGACCGGCGGTCGTGATGCTGAAGGCCGAGGGTGTCGACCTCGTGGCAGGAGGCGACGTGGCCCCGGAGCCGTGGGACCCGCACCGCCCGGGCGAGGAGCACCTCGAGGTGACGCTGTGGGCTGACCCCGCCCGCGGCGGCTACGCCAAGCTCGTGACCGCAGGAGGAGTGCTGCGCG
>NZ_PSVI01000040.1:0-32937 GCF_002931415.1 Rathayibacter sp. AY1E8 | reverse complement strand
GACGACGAGTGCGGCGATGGCGCGACCGGCCCGGCCGGCCTCGCCATCGCCGCACTCGTCGTCGGCATCGTCGCGTTCCTCGTCGGCCTCGTCCCGGTCTTCGGGGCACTCGTCGGGATCGCCGCCGTCGTCCTGGGCGTCCTCGCCCTGCGCCGCGGCCAGTCCAAGGCGATGTCGATCACCGGCGTCGTCCTCGGCGGTCTCGCCGTGCTCGCCTCGCTTCTGAAGACGACCGGCTTCGGAGCTGTCCATACTCACCACTAGCAACCACTGCGGTGATCCCTGGCGACACGGACGGGCTGCACCGGGCCGGTGCGTGCGCCGAGGAGGCGTCACTGCTGATCCTGCGATCTACGATCTGAAGATGGCTGGACCAGTGCGACGCCCTCACGTGTTAACCAAGGCGTACCTCGGCGCCTGGGCAGATGACCGAGGGACGCTCGATGTCCTGCGACATGCAGCGACGACATGTCATCCCCTGAGCATCAACAACGCGACGGTCGTCGGAGGCGCCGACGATCCCCTCGTGCTCACTCACGACCTCGAGGGGGAGTACGCGTCGATCGAAAATCGAGGTGTGCCGGCGATCCTCAAGCTCCGGCGTGGGAGCGAGCTGGCTTCTAGCGAGTCGACGGCGGTGATCGTTTTTCTGGACATGCATCTGGATCGCGGCAGGTACGCAGACCAAGCCGGGACTTTCATCCCCGCCACGCTACTGAAGACTGACGCATCGATCGAAAACGTCGATTTCAGCGTTGCGGACAGACTCCGACTGTCTCAATCCTTGCCTGAAATACTTCGGCTGGCCCCTCTTTGTCTCGAACAGTGGGACGAAGCTCGCCGCGAACGATGCGAGGAATGCCACGACTTGCGCGATCTGTTCTAGCTCCCCGATTCATCCAACTGGTGGATGTCCTGCAGATGACAGGCTATCCGCGACCGCGACGCGAACACGGCCAGCTCGGCATTGGAAACCCACATGAGCAAAGCCAGTGCTCGCCTGATCGCGACCCTCGGCGACGAGACCGATCAGACGAGCTGAACTCTCTCGCGTGAACACGACCTCACTTCCTGTTCTTGCGCTTCGGCTGAGGACGCTGCCCGCGCCTGACCGGCGGAGGAGCGCTCGCGAACTTTGCGATCGGGAGCAGCCTCTTCACCTCTTCATCCATCTGCGGATCGGGAGTGGGCAGCGTTCCGTCGTACATTACGTCGACGAGGCCACGGGTGACTTCGTCATAGAGGAGGACTGCGCCGCGCCGCAGCTCTAGCTGGTACTTCTTTGCCTTCAAATACTGCTGAAAATCGTTTGTGGTCGCCGCGAGATTAGCGTCCTCAGGCAAGGTCGCCCAGACCAGGAGCCAGGCATCCTCCGGCGTGGTCCCGAACGGCGCGGTCCACGAGCGCGGCTTTCCCGTCGACTCATCGATCAGCTTCTTTGGGAGCCGTGTCCAATCGCTCTGTGTCTTCGTCGATCCCGAGATCAGCGTCGCTCCGAGGCTCAACCATCCGACGCCGCCGCGCCGCTGGAGCTCGTCCGCGAGGGCGTTCATCGGGCTTCCGAGTCTCCGCGGCTTCGGAGCACGCGGCTTCATGGGGTCGATCTGCGCCTCGTGCCATGCATCGAGCGGGTCGGTGAGACTCGTGATGATGAGCGTCTGCTGCCGCGCGCGACGCCGTACGTCTGCTGTTCGTGCTTCACGGACCCGCAGATGGGGTAGCTGCTTTAGCGTCGGGTCGGGTTCGACGTAGAGCCCCTTCTGAAAGAAGTAGAGCAGGAGATCGAGTTCGTCGGCAGCGAGGTACAGGCGAGAGGCCTCTGGGTCACGGCGCCGGCGAAGGTAGAGCAGGAACTCTGCGGGCCGGTCGATGACGTCCGCGATCACCTGAAGATCGTGAATCGACACGACCCACGGGGTCATCGTTGCGTCGAGCAGTCCCGCGTCGATCAGATCGTGCGTCGCGATCCCGACACCCGACAAGTCCTCCAAGCTCAGTGCGACGGTGTGGATTTCCCTGATGTGCGAAAGGTCCAGCCACCCGCCCTGGTGCAGTCGGAGGCCGCCGTCTTCCGCGATCCGCGTCTGCGTCCGGGTCGCCTGCTCCGCCGCCTTCGTGATGATGCCGACCAGACTGCGCCGAAGTAGGCGTGTCTCCCCCGCCCGTGCTGCCGGCGTCAGAGCGACGGCTTTTGCCTCGACAACGATCGCCACATCGTCGACGACGATCAGCAGATCGCCCTCGACCCTCTTCGTGTACCCGGCAGGCGGGCCGCTGCGCTCCTGAGCGTTGACCGGCACGAAGTAGTCGAAGCCGAAGTAGGTGGTGCCCCCAGGGAGCATCTTCTCCAGGGCCGCCCTCCCGGTCTCCTCGAGCACGTCACCGCGGCGATTCTGGTAGACCTCCCAAGCCGCTGGCGAAGACTTGAGGAGCTGCTCGAAGTTCTCCCGGATCGCCGGCTGGAGCAGCGCGTCGTGCACGATGAGGAACGTGCCGCGGTCGGTGCGGATCACCGGACTCGTCCTGAGCGGGTTGTCCCCGCCGACGAAGCCCTCCAGCACGTCTCGGGCACTCACGCCATGCACGGAGACGGCGAACTGCTTGAGCACGGCCTCGGCGACCGACTCCTCAACTTCGGCCCGAGCGGCGATCGCCTCCGGCGCGAAAGCCACCCGATCGGCGGTCGGTTGCCAGGCGTCGTTGTGCGCGATTCTCGCGCGACGGACGACATCGGCCTCGGGATCCCTGGTCCCGGAAGCCGCACCTTCTCGCAACACCATCTCCCGAGCCCGCACCCGCTCGTTGAAGGCAGCGACCTGAAGATCGTGCAGAGCGGTCAGGACGTTCAGAGCATCGTTGGCGTCGAACCCCGCAAGGGACATGATCTCCGAGCGAGTCGGCTCATCGCTGAACAGGAGATCGTGAGTGGTCTTGACCATGTCGGGGTAGGACGTGTTCCGCACCCAGACCTCCCGCATCCGCGACGACATTGCGATAGTGGCGAATGGATCGCCCGGGCTCGCCTCCGCGTGCAGGATCTGCAGTGCCTGCACTGAGTAGATGAGTCCCTCCGCCTGCTCCGCCCACTCGTGAGCCGCTTCGTAAAGTGAGTTCGGGCGCTCGTCCGCGGCTGAGCCGTCCGTCGTCGTGGACGATGACACCAGCGCGAGTAAGGCGAGCAGCTCCGCTTTCGCCGGTCCCCCCTCGGTCTCCGGCTTGACCCGCCCGGCCAGCGACCACGGAAGGCACGCGAGCCGCGCGAGCTCCGTCACCCGCTCAGGACGATGCTTCTTCAGCGCTTCCGTCAAGACCTGCAGCTGAGCTGCTATCTGCTGCTCCGCAGAGTCCACCGGCGAGGGCTGCGCACGTAGATCCTCGAGCATCGCCATCATCAGGTCCGCGGAGCGCAGCACCTGATCGCCGTAGTCGTCGTCTCCGCTCAACCCTCGGGGAATCTGCGGCTGCTGGGGAGGCATGCGTCCGGCGCTCATGGCGCCATCCGACCACATCCCTCCGACATCGGACAGACAGACTTTCCGTCCGGAGACAGCAGAATCGCGCACTGGTTGACTGGTCGACCACTTTCCGTCATGACCCAAGGACGACGACGAACGCCAGCGAGCGATCGACGCCGGCCACGACCTCGACCGCGTCCTGCACGCCAACGACCTCGTCAACTCCGACTACACCTCTTCGTCGCCACCGGCGTCACCAACGGCGGCCTCGTGCGCGGCGTCCGCAAGGAGGGGCACCTCATCCACACCGAGTTCATCGTCCTGCGCTCCACCTCCGGCACCATCCGTCGAGTCTCGGCCGACCACCTCGCCGAACGCTGGCTCTAACCGACCCGACCGGTCACCCACTCCTACGATCGACTTGTGCCCTCGCGATCGTCATCCCCATCCGAAGACCTGCCGACCGTTTTCATCGGCTCGTCCTCGGAGGGAATCGAGATCGCCGACTACCTGCAGTCCGCTCTGCACAGTCGTGGATCGTGCGAAGCGATCACGTGGAGTCAGGGCGTCTTCGAGCTCTCCGACTTCACGATGGAGTCTCTTCTGAAGGCCGCCCACCGCGCCGACTTCGCTGTGCTCATCGCCACGGCCGGCGACACGGCAGATGTGCGTGGGAAGTCCCGAGTAGTCGCGCGCGACAACGTGATCTTCGAGCTGGGATTGTTCATCGGCGTACTCGGGCGGGAGCGCACCTACATCGTCGTCGACCGCGCCGACGACCTTCAGCTGCCCAGCGACCTCGCTGGCCTCCCCTACCGGCGCAATCAGCGGAACCCGCGGATCGCCGTCGCGGAGGCGGCCCTCCGGATCGCGGAGGCTGTCCGCAAGCATGGTCGCCGAGCGGCTCCTGTGTCGGCCGGTAGCAGGACGGCCGGAAGCGACAGCGAACTGCTGGAGCGGGAGATCGAGCGGATCTGCGTGTCCGCTCGAGCTCAGGGCTGGCGGGTGAGGACCAACACCGAGACGACTCTCCGTCTTCAGGACCGCCGTGGGAGAAAATTCACCCTGTCCCGGGCCACTTTCTGGCGTCGATGACGGTGCGGATCTTTGATCCGTCGAAGCTGTCGGAGATCGCGACGCGGCGACGTAGCCGCCGGACAAGGAGGATACCCTTCGTTTCCTCGTCGTCGTGTAAGCCGAACGCCTGATTCCAGGCCGTGAAGACTTTTTAAGCTAAGAAGTGAGAAGATGGATGCCATGGGTCTGATGGCGAGTGTATTTGGTGCTGGTTCCGATCAAGAAGCGGCTGCAGCGTTGGGGAGCTCCGACGGCTTCCCATGTGATGTCGGTCCGACCGAACTCTGGGAGCTTGAGGGGATTCTCACCTCGTCGCCAGCTTTGGGTCTTCCCTCCGCTCAATATCAACCAGTTGGAGCGACGGAAGGCTATGAATGTTTCGTCATCCCTATCGGCGCAGGTTTAGGCGCCTCCCTCGACGCTGCCGGCGAAGTGGGCAGAGCCTCCGCCGCGCAGCGGTGGCGTGAAAACTCTGTCGAACTGGAAAACTGGACACAGGAGCAGGTGCAGTTTTTGGTAGAGAGCCTTCACGCCACTCTTGCATCTATCGCCCTGTCCGGAGATGCTCCTTATCTGAGCGTGTGCATCTGAGTCGTCCGACGTAGGATGAGGAATTAAGACGCTAACGCCTGCTCCAGACCGCTTGGCCGCCGTCGTATACAACCAAATTGTCATCGTCCTGCATCCACATCTCTGAGCCCGGCTTGCCGCTAGAGCCGGACGTCCACAACGCTGTACCACTTGACGAGTAAATAACTGCGTTTCCGTCTCCCTGCATTACAAGGTAATTCCCACTTCCGGACGTGCGAGAAGACCACAGAGCGCCTGATGGCCCATAAACAACGAAGTTTCCGTCGCTTTGCATGACGGCGCGAAAGCCTCCGGCGCGACTCGTCAACTGGTGCTTTGGCCGGAGCGAATCATTCGGCGCCAGCGACGGATGCTCTCGCGGAGCAATGAATCCATTAGTTGATGAAGCCCACGCTGGCGAGTAATCGGTCCTGTAGAGGACCAAATTCCCGTCGTCTTGAAAGGAAAGTGTTGCCCCAGGCTCATTAGTATCTGTAAGCCAGACGGCCTGGTTGGTTGAAGAATATATTACCGCATTGCCATCTTTTTGCATTGCGAGACGGACGCCTGTGCCTTGCGTTCCAGAACTCCATATCGCATTCGAGCTTGAATTGTAGGCAACGAGATTGCCATCAGATTGAAATACCAGCTTGAATGCCAGGCTGGGAGAAGTAAGAGACTCTCCGCGGATCAATTCTTCGCCTGAGACCAGCGCATTATAGTAACGCGGCGCCGCCGCTGCACCGTTTGACAGAGTTGAAGGAATAACCACGGTCAGGCTAAATAGAATCACGACGATGGCAGTCCACCGAGCGGCCGATTGCTTTCGAGTCCTTGACATAAAGCATTCAATCACTTCGGATCCTCTCGCAGGTGGTCTAATAGTCATGTTGCACTCCCCCGTAAAGAGCCTAGCGTCATGCGAGATGGATTAGAAACGATGCAGAGGGTTTCCCTATCCCCAGCGATCCACGTTTCCTCAGTTGGATAGAGGTAGGTGAAGGAGAGGACCGAGTCGTTGTATGGAACTCCGATAAAGGACTCAAATGAAGACCCGCACGAATCATATGCTGTTGCTTGAATGATCTCCTCACCAGGGAAACTATCGCCTTCAGCCACGAGAGCTGCATAAACCTCGGCGTCATGCTCAAGTTCGCAATCTACAGAAAGCCGATCATTTGGCGCGTTTGGCGTCTGAATGTTCAAGCAGTCCCCAACAGCGAGAGAGAATAGGCCAGACGATTCGTCGAGTTGTGGCTCAACTCCTGGCTCATCCTGGAACTCAAAACCGTCAGTTTTGTCCGTCGCCGAAGGGGATGAATCGACACGACGGGGGTCATTAGTCTGCAAAGTACACGCCGCCAAGGCTGACGTGGCGAGGACTACGAGCGCGACCGTACCCCAGTTAGGGTGACACGCGCGATTTCGACCCAGAACAGTTCTCATGAGTCAGCACACTACAGACGGCATGCCACACCGCTGGGTCGCGAGGGTCGCACCTGCCGCCCTAGAGTGCGGTTCGAGGGCGCGACCGCCCGTCGCCTACGCGGGGCTCTCTGCGACACCACGCAGGAGTGACCTTGCGCGTTCAACCACCATCGCGTCTGAAGGCATACGCGGTAGCCACGGTACTCACGCTCCTGCTCACCTCAGCGCCGGCGGGAGGACCGGTCGTAGCCCTAGAGGTGCGCTCCCAGACTCCCGCCGCCACTTACATCGGTCCTAGCTCTCTCGGTGCCGAGCGACTCCCTGGAACAACGGTCGTCGATACGCCTGAATCGCCGACTTTCGCCCCCGTCGCGCCGACCGCCACCCCTCCGGGCCTTGAAGAGGCAAAGTCACTCCTCGACGCGCCCGACGTCAGCGACGTTTCCCTCGAAGAACCATCTGCCGTAGTGCCCGAGGCCACTCCGGTGGCTGAAGAAATTCCGGACTACGAAACTCCGGATCTGATTCCTCAGGTTGTCGAGCCAGCCGCAGCTTTCGACCACTCAGGCGACCGGACATACGTCGAAGCGCCTATTCGGAAGAACGGTAGCGCGGCAGTACCAGCGCAGCCTCTCCGCAAGACCGCCTCTGGAGCCGCAGAGGTAACCTCCTACGCTAGCGAGTCGTCCTTGAATGCCACGGCAACGGATAAAAAGACTGTCCCAATTAGGCCGACTGACGGTTCAACCAATACTGGCACTACTCCCGTTCTAGAAACGCGCTTTGATGGTGCGCCACCCGGAGCGAACTACGAGTATAACTTCGTGGTCTGTTCAGGCTACGACTATTGTAGCGCTGGTGGCGCCAATTCCGTCGCCTCGAGCGGGTGGATAAGTTCATCCTCTTGGCGCGTGCCATCAGGAGCCTTGAGCAGCAATTCGACCTACAACTGGTACGCCAGTGCGCGCGACAACCCGTATGTTGGAACAATCCTTGACGATCGGTCAGCGTTTGCAACAGGGGCTTCGCTAGCGCCAAAGAATGTCACACCACCAGCCCTCGGAATGCGTCTAGATGGCCCTTCGAACCAGGCGTCTCTTCCGAGCCTTACCCCCACGCTTGTCGGCACAGTCATCAACCCGCGTGGCACCATGAACTATAAGTTCTCCGTGCGAAATTGCGACGCAACGCAGTCGTGCTTTGACGGTCCTGTCGTTGCTGACTCCGGCTGGGTAGGAAGTCCCCGATGGCGCGTGCCGAAGGGAGCCCTGTACTGGGGTGCTGCGTACCAGTGGACAGTCTCGGTCCGCGATAACCCCTACGCCGGCACCTTCGGTCCGTTCCAAACTTTTGGAACGTCTGTGCCAGTACCAGCTCAAACGAATATTGGGCTCGGCCAACAAGCGTCCCTTCTCGATGGGGTCAGCCTTGCCGACTCTCACTACGAGCGCAGTGACTCCGACGCAGAAGTCGTCACCGCGGGTCCTCCACTGAAGATGGATCGCTTTTACTCAAGCTCCAATATTTCGGTCGGAGCCTTCGGCGTTGGCTGGTCGAGCGTGTTCGATATGAAGATCAAATCGACTGACTACGGGCAGATGGTGCGTCTGGCAGATGGTCGCGAAGTTGCATTTGGTCTTAACCCCGACAATTCGTATTCTCCAGCTCCCGGAAGCGCCGGAATGAAACTGGAGAAATGCGCCAGTTGCTCCAACTTCACTTTTACGGACATTGCTGGAACTGCAAGTGAACTGTCCTCCACCGGTATTCAGAAAATCACCAACGTCGACGGGCGGTCAATCACTTTTACCCGTACATCTGCAGGAGCCATCGTCGGCCTGACCGATAGCCTTAGCGGTCGGACCATTGGCGTTGCTTGGAACGGGGGCCGAATTAGTAAGGTTATCACTCGGACGTCTGCAGTATCGAGCACTGGTAGCCTCGGGGCGGACTCGAACGTCTATTGGACTTACCAGTATTCATCCAACGCCCTCACGAAAGCCTGCAGAGTCTCCTCGTCTCCCGTCGAAACCTCCTGTCGCACATATTCGTATACGAGTGGCTCACCCTCTCAGCTCCTCTCGCGCGTCGTATCAGGTTCGGGCGCGGTGGAGGCAAGCGTCGCTTATATGGCGGGCACCAGCCAGGTGACGTCGGTCAACACGGGTGGCGGCGACACGTCGTTCCGCCGCGCCTGGCCGGATACGAAAGTATTAGTCACCTCACCCGCAGGCGTTACTTCGATCTACGACCTGGACGAAGCCGGGAGAACCACGCGCCTCCTTGATGAGAACAATGGAAGTCATCGCTGGATTTACGATGAACAAGGTCAGCTAGCTGAATACATTAATGCTGCAGGAGCCAAACTTAAACTGTCCTATGAGAAAAAGGTTGTTGGCTCGCGAAATATCTCAACGGGTAGGCTAAGCAGCCGCACTTGGGGCGACAATTCCGGGACCCGTTGGGAGTACTATACCTACGACTCCACGAACGGCAGACTGAGCTCGATCGGTCCCCGATATGGAGAGAAGAAGCAGAAGTTCTCATACGATCAGAACTCGCGTATTGTCAGCTCAAGCATGGTCTTATCGGACACGGAAGCGGCGACCACAACGTATTCCTACGCGACCGGGTCGGAGCTCGCCTTTGGGAGCTCGACCGCGACTGTACCCAAGGGCGTTTTGCTTACAACCACTGATCCCGTGGGAGCCAAAACCACGTACTCCTACGATGGAAATGGGCAAGTACGGGAAGTTACCAACCCGGTCGGCCTAAGAACCCGCTATCAGTACGATTCTCTCGGGCGAATATCGTCAACTGAAGTTTATGCTAATGACCTACCCACGAGCGCATTGACGACCTACTCATATGCGCCCAATGGCAGCATTGCGTCAGTGGAGAACCCCACCGTAAAGGATTCGATAACGTCGGCCGAGCGCAAATTGACTCAGAAATATACATTCGATTTAGGCGGGAATGTTACAAGCCGCACGGAGACCGATCTTGTCAGCGGCAAGTCTCGATCGACCGCATATGTCTACGATAGTCTAGGGCGCCTGAAAGCAATTAAGAGCGGCGCTGGAGTTCAACTTGGCGCTTTCGAATATGACTCTTTTGGCAATGTTACGAAAAAGACGGACGCGGCGGGCACCTCGACACTCATCGAGTACTCGAAAAGTAATCTTCCTCTGAAAGTCAGTCTCGTAAATTATAAGGATCAAGCAAAGCCTACGGTTGCGGCGACAGCAATCGTTATGGAGGAGCGCACATTCGATTCGTCCGGCCGGGTAAAGGAGTTCAAGGACGCCAACGGACAACGTTATTCCTTTGAATACAACTACGACGGCAACGTCATCAAAACTGTCGCTCTGCAGGTCGCAGGAGACGGTGGTAGATTAATCGACCAAACAATCGAGGAAGTCGGCTACCTCGAAGGCAATGTCACCAACATTAGAAGGGACGGTGGCCTGCAAAAAATATTCACCACTTACGACGCTCTCGACCGACCTCAAGCTTCGTCGATCACCGTCAAAAATGCAGATGGCTCAGAAACAACGCGCCGAACCGATTTCACTTACAATCTTCGCGGACAAATCACTTCTGAAACAGTGATGGCTGCGAACGCAGCCCTGCGCTCGACTTCCTACACCTATGACGCGGCAGGCCAGGTCACCTCTGAATCGATGAACGGCGCTAGCGCCGGTGACCCAAAGTCGACCACCACATTCCGCCGTAGCCAGCGCGGCCTCATCACTGCCGCCATTGACCCGAGGTGGGTTTCGGGGAGCGAGGCAGTCTGGTCAACTAGCTACGTTTACGATGAGATGGGTCAACTTAAGACAGCCTCTGCACCGCCGGCAGCGGATGGTAGTCGAGCAACAACCTCCTTCAGCTATGACGAATTCGGGCGACAGGCCGGGCTGAAGGACGCTCTCGGGGGGATGACTCGACTCGAACGAGATCTCTTCGATCGTGTGACCGAAATTGAAGCACCCTCCGCTAACGTTGGCGCCACTGCGGAAACCGCAGTTACGCGAATGGCTTATGACGTGCTTGGCCGGGTCGTTACCGAAGTTGCGCCCAGCGGCCGTACAACGACTTATGGATATGACTCGCTGAATCGGCGCACGTTAGTGTCGTTGCCTTCGTTGTCGCCAGCGGGATCTGACCGACGATGGCTTACTCAATACGATCGAATCGGCAACGTGACTGAAACCACGGATCCGACGGGTGCGCGGGTTACATACGCCTACGATTCGAAGAACCGCCCGACAACCGCTACGCAGATTCTGCGTCAATCCGGTTCCGGCGAACAGCTCACCACGTCATACAAGTACGACGCACTGGGGCTTCGAACCACGACGACGGACCCGCAGGGCGGCCAGGCCGTCGTGGAAAAGAACGGATTTGGGGAGATTGTCCGGTCTGTCGACGCGGATTCTGTCTCGCTCGACTTCGATTTCGATCCGGCGGGCAACGTGCAGCGTGTGGAGGATAGTTCCGGAGCATACACCAACTATGCTTATGATCCCCGGAACAACGTCATCGGCCTAACAGTAGGAAAGAGCGGCGAGACGGCAAAGCGATCCTGGGCTTGGTCGTATGATTTAAGTGACAACCAAATCTCGCAGACTGATGCGCGGGGTTACCAGAAAAAGTTTGAATTCGATAAGGTCAACAACTTCCGGTCAATGACCCATGAAGATGGATCTGTGTCGAAGATTACTTACGACCTTCTTGGCAGACCGGTTACTTTCACGGATCCCGCCGGGGCGACCAGCGTATCTTCGTACAGCCCAGCAGGCACCCTTGTTTCCCTCACGGAACCGTCGACTGCTGCTTATCCTGCAAGCTCTGATAGATCTACCACCTGGACGTACAACGGCTCCGGGTTGCCTGTCAAGGAAACGTCGCCGGGCGGTGTCCAGAGGTTGCTCGAGTACGACGTTGATAATAATCTCAAAGCCGAGACCGGCACGATTGGGCAAACTACATCGACCCGATCCTTCTCTTACGACGTAGTCGGTCGACTGAATGGTTTTAGCCACCCGAACGGAACCCAGAGCTTGACCTGGGACGACCTAGGTCGAGTAACGGCGTCGAACGGCCCTGCAGGCAATGTGACCAGAACCTTCGACCGAGCAGGGAACGTTTCAAAGCAAACAGACGCGACAGGAACGACAACCTACGCTTATTCCGCGGGGGGCCGTCCTACCACTGTCACTTCGTCCACTTCCGCCAATCCGGTGACGATCACCTACGACGCGGCTGGTCGTCAACAAACCGAGTCATGGGGCCAGGCAACAAAGCGAGACTTTGAATACAATTCGTTCGGAGAATTGAGCCTGGATCAACTAGAGAACGCGAGCGGCGCTATCCAAGCCTCCTTCGCCTACGAATACGATCAATCAGGCAATAGAACCAAAAAGTCGGTGGGTCCGACAACCGTCGCCGGCTCTGGCGATCAGACGTACTCGTACGACGCTCGAAACCGTCTAACGGGCTGGTCTGACAGCGCTGGTGTGAATCACGCCATCTCCTGGAACTTCGACAATGACGCCACGAACATCGATGGCACTGCCCGAACATTCGACGCCAGGAACCGGTTGCTTCGAGACGGAGCCACCAGTTATACATACTCGGCGGATGGCCGAACAACAGGGCAAAGCACTCCGTCGTCGACGTTCACCTATGACGGTTTCGGCCAACTCGTCAACGACGGTAAAAGTACTTACTCTTACGACGCACTCGGCCGGATGAGCAGCGCCGCTGGAAGTAGTGTCTCCTACGCAGCGACTGACCGCGACCCACTGAAGATTGGCTCCACGAGCATTGTTGGCGGGGAGACGGCTCCGATACTCATCAATGGAAAGTATTCCGTATCTGATCCGCACGGAGATCGAGTACTTGATCTCGCATCAAACGGCGATCTTGCAAGCCGTAGCTATTCCCCCTTTGGGGCAATCCTCGAAACGAGAGGCGGTGTCGACACGACCGTCGCCTTCCAGGGGGATTACATGAGCTCGGGCGGCTTAATCAATATGGATGCGCGCTGGTTTAATAGCGCAAGCGAAACGTTCTTGTCGCGCGATTCCACCAGTCTCACCGCGGATGAACAAAATCGCTACGGCTACGGACTTGCCAATCCCGTAAATATGGTCGATGAAAGTGGAAACTGCGCAACTCCCATAACTGCACCTGCGTGTGCGCTCGGTGGCGTGGGCTCTCTTGCAGGGCCAGTGTCGGGCGCCATGGGGGCTCTCCTTGGTCTGGGGCTCGGCGTAACCTCCGTGCTGCTGTACAACCAGGGGTTGGAGTCAATGGGCGGGCAGTCGACGAGAACAAATTCCACCACCTTGGAGCTTTCAGGCGGTGGAGTATTCTCTACGCCTTATAGCGCGACCGACTGGGTTCCTCACATCGACGTCCAGATTGGGGCCTTCGGCGGCTACGCCGGGGCAGGCAGCTACGGATACGCCGGCACAAACGTTTACTCCGACATCTCGACCAGCATGGGCAACCTGGACGCCTCCATGACCCGGTTGTCCAATTCCATGACTCATCTGTCGGCCACCATGACACAGCTGAACGCGTCGATGGTCGCCCTTAGTAGTTCTCTCGCTGGTCTCGATGTTGCTTTGGGTAACCTGTCATCGAGCCTTGCGAATCTGGAGCAGACGCTCGCCAGAATTCCCGGGGCATCCAATAGTTGGTACACCGCACCTCCTCAGGAGTTTGTTCGGACAGACGTAGCACCGATAGGTGTAGCAGTCGGAGGGCCGCAGGCTGCCTGTGCTGCCGGCGGAAGCCGAGCTGGTTGCACGGCTGCAGTTGGCACCGCTGGCGGATCCTGCGTCGCTGCCGGCACTCCTCTTACCAAAGCGTGCGGGCCGTTAGCAGCGAGTGCTGCTTCCGCCTACTCGTCGGAGAGGGTGGAGTCAGTTGCCGTTACTGACGCTGCTACCGCAACAAAGAAGAATGCAGATTGCAACGGTGATCGAGTTGTAACAACTCGGGGGTGTGAACCCCTCATCGATATTCTGCAGAGAAATGTCACACAAGCTAGGGCTGAGATGGCCACAGACCCGGCTCTGCGCGACCGCTGGCTGACAGATAATGAACGATCCGCCGAAGCGACGAGGCCTTGGCTTGGACCCGTTAATAATGGTAAAGCAATAGAAAGATATGTTGCTTCCAAGAAGGAGGTCATGCTTTATTTTGAATATATTGGCGGCGCGCACATGCCAGATTTTGTAGCTTATAAGAATATTAAGGGTTACGAAGTTACAACCGATAATGAGAAGACTGTAGCAAGACATCTAAAGCGGTGGTACGTGGGACCGGATAGAATCGCGACGTACAGACAGTGGAGGTATGGCAGTTGATCAAATCGTTAGAAATTGACCGGTTCGTGGCGGAGGCCGGATCCGTGACCGAAAACGTCAGTGTCGACGGTTTGCGGCTTTCCGGGTGCTCAACAGAGCTGACGGAGGATATTGCGCGAAGGCCCTTACTGCGGAACCTACGTCTTAAGAACGTGGTGGGCAAGAGTAGTAGTTTGTCAGGGGCGGTACTACAAAACGTCACTGTCGAAAATTTGCGCGCAGACATTTTTTCGGGATTTATAAATGGGTGCGAATTTGATCAAGTAATTTTGAAGGGGAAGTTCTCACCGCTCGTTATCCAAAAGGGTGTCTCTGCGCCGACCGCTTCCCCCCTCGCGCAGAAGTTTGCTCAGGCGCTAAGGGTCGAGCCAGATGACTCGAGTTGGTCGTTAGATATTTCGGAAGCAATTGGGGACATAGCCCTTCGTGGGTATGCGCCCCGACGCATTAGGCGAAATCCAACTCATCAGGCTGTGATGACAAGGGCGCAAGCTGAGGCGGGGCGATGGAGAAAGATCGACCTTTCAAATACGACGTTTGTCGTTCAAATTGAGGAGTTGCTAGCCTGCGATTGGTACGAAGGTGTCGTTCTGGTTGCAAATCCTGCAGGGGCGAGATTCCGCTCTCAAGTCGACGGAATCAATCGGTTACGCGATGCGGGTGCCGCGCTCGAAGATTAGTAGATAGTGACGGTCGAGCGTGAGGCTCTATAGCGGTGTTCTGCTTGGCGGTGTAGCGTGCGATACATGAGCTCGAGGGGGTTAGGCCGGAGCGTCGCGTGGTGGTACCCGAATGGGCCCAGCATGTTCCGCGAGGGGGCCGATCGCGACAGCCCTGGGCTTTCGTCAGCGGACGCGCGTCGTGAAGGGCCCCGAACCTGACGACTGCTGGATCTGGACGGGAGCGACCGGCGACGACGGCTACCGCCGCTTGTGGACGCGCACCGTCGACGGCGAGCAGCAGGTCCTCCGGCCTCAGCGGTACGCATTCGAGAAGATTGCCGGCCGCGCCTTCGAGCGGGACGTGATGAGTCCTGGTGCGTCGTGCCGCTGTGCGTGCACGCGGACGAGGCGATATAGCATCTGCGCGAGGGTGATGGGCGCGCAAATAAGATCGACTGCACCCAGCATGGCCGCTACGGAGGCCCCTCGACGACGCTCGCAGCCCACCGGCGCCGGCCGACTCGAGCGCGCTGCGCGAGCGCGGGCGCTACGGGCCCTCGTGCTCGAGCTTGCGGAAGGTCCTCGTCGGCATCGACGAGGACCTTCCTGTGCTCTTCTAAGCCCGGTCGCGTGCCGGAAGCACCGCACCGGATGCGGCTGTTCCATCTCCCGAATACATCGGGGTGGTAGGAATCGTCAGAGCCGTCTTGATCCACCGCAGCGCGACTTGAGCGGCGCCGAGCGCGAGCACGAGACCCACGGTCGACCATCCGGCTGCTAATCCCGCGCCAATGACCAGTTCGGAGTCAACAGCGACCCCGCCGAACGCGTCGCGGCTGTTCGCCCACACCGCCGCGCCGACGGTCCCGAACGCGCTCCCGACGGGATAGACCACAAACAGCAGGGCTACTGCTCGGAGGAGGAGCGCCCGCATTCCCCAGATGCCCTTCACGCCGTGACCTCCATCTCGCCAGCCGAGTCGTGCTCACGCTCGTGAGCGTCGGAGGCGTCGTCATTGGCGTCCTCCGTGGGGCTTGGGGCCGTGGCTGTCGCTTCGGTGAGGGCTCGTATCGCCGCGCGTACATTCGCCGAGGTGATCCCTAATCGTTCCGCGGTCTCGGCCGGGGAGACGTATGCGCCCATCCCCGCGATCGCCCTCGCCTCGTCGAGGCGAGCGGCCGTCGCCTGCTCCTCCGATGCCGCGGGCAGCTTCCGGATCTCCTCTTCGAGCTCCGTGAGGATCGCGTCCTCACGATCGGTGGCCGCGAAGTAGTCGGTCGCGAGGTTCTCGAGCTTCTCCTCGCGCTCCCGGTACACGGCTGCGCGGTCCCGCGCCCTCTTCCGCGCGTCGATCTGCGCAGCGGTCTTCGTTCGTCCAGCACCCATCAGGCCGGTTCCTTCCACACCAAACACCTAACGCTCACACCCAGACGTGCGCGTGGAAACCCTGACCTGCCCAGCACGGTAGGAGCACTCCAACAGCTCGGCCGGGACTGCCCGTGAACGTCGCGCGCGTGAGAGCCTGGCCGCGTGCAACCAGTGATGACAACGCTCCACCGAGCTCTCGGCCGCGAGCCTTCCCCTCTCACTCGCGACCTGATCGACGAAGCGATCGAGGTGAACCTGGCCGAGTCGGACAATCTGGACTGGAAGAAGAGTGCCCCCGCCGCCGCCGGCGGCGACAACGCCGCCCGTGAATTCGCGAAGGACATCGCCGCGATGGCCAACGCGTCCGGAGGCATCATCGTCATGGGCGTTGAAGAGGAACGTGGCAGAGGTACCGCGAAGGCCATCAACGACATCGACATCTCGGAGCCCGAGCTGCAACGGCTGCGCCAGTGGGCCGGTGCCCACCTGAAGCCGGTCGTCGCCCCGCTGGATGTCACCCCGATCCCGTCCGCTGACAATGCGGCCGTCGGGCAGATCGCGATCACGATTCCCGCGAGCACCAACGCGCCGCACTTCGTCAGCTCGAGTGACAACACGCTGAGGGCCCCTGTCCGGTACGGAACCGAGACCCGATGGCTCGCTGAGCCGGAACTCGCTCACGCGTACTCCAAGCGATTCCAGACCGCCGCGTCCCTCAGCGCGCAGCTGGAGGAGGGTGTCGCGCAGGCGATGCACGGCCTCGACCGGACGAAGAAGACCTGGCTGGTGGGAGTCGCCCGCCCTGAAGTCGGCCCGGGAATCGACTCCACCCCCCTCACGAGCCGCGAGTTCCTCGACGTCCTCAGCGAGGCAGAAGACCGGTCGACCGAACTCGTCGGCGCAGAAACATTCGGATCGCCCCTGCAATGGGCCAGCTACACCGGGAGCACGCAGAGGCTGGGTCTCAGACGGCGGATCTTCGAGGATCGCCGAACGAACGACGTGGCCTCCGTCGGCGAGAGCATTCGAGTCGAGCTTCACGACGACGGCACGATCGCGCTCTGCGTCGATGCGTTCCAGTCGAATCCCGTCAACGACGGCCGCGCTTACGTGCAGGTCGAGGTAGTCGAAGGCTTCGCCCGCGATCTCGTAGGCCTGGTTGAAGCGCGATCGAAGCAGCAAGGACGCTCCGGTCGATACGTCGCGCGCGTCGATATGCTGGCGGCCCAGAAGTTTCCTCCGGGTCTTCGAGCGCACGGACCGGACCGACACGGAGACCATGGACTCCTCGAGGGCTCTCGCGAAGTCCTGGAACCGATCCCGATCCTCACCACGATCGAAGCAGGCGTCCCGACTTCAGAGAGGCTCGTTTCCGCGAGGTCCATCGCGACGGACCTTCTCCACCAGTTCTCCTTCGGAGCGCTGTTCACCTTCCCAAAGGAGTGACGAGGAGCCGCGGCGCCCCGGACCTAACGCCCACAACTTCGGCCCGCGCGATCGGCCAGCGTCTCCGACGGTAGCAGCGCGCACGCGCGCCGCGGCGGAGCTGCCTCCGAAGGCGCCTCTTGCTCGGTCGCACCCTGCGGGTGCTGCTCTCGCGGTGCGGCCTCACTCGCATACACCCGTGGACGGCGTCCGCTGTGCTCCCACCGCCCACCGTCGCGTGCTCGTTCCTGGCCGCACCGTCGACGCCGCGCTCACTTCGTTCGGCTTCTGGCGTCGACTCCGCGCGGAACCCGGTGGGTTCCGGCCTGACCCGTCTTTCTCGTTCCTCGTCAGGTCGTTCCCTCATTCTTCGGTCTCTGGGTCGTCACACCTCTTGCATCTTTGACCTTCCGGGTACTTTCAAAAGGTGATGACTCTTCACAAACAGTCCGCGGGGGACGGCTACACCTACTACACGCGTGAGGTGGCGACCGCTGACGTGCGCCGTGGCGGCGAGCGAAAGCTCGGCGATTACTGCACCGCGGACGGCAATCCGGCGGGCGCGTGGATGGGCGCGGGCCTCGCCGGCCTCGGCGAGACCGTCGGCTTGGACGCAGAGAGCCGCCCGGTGTTCGCCGCTGACGCGGCGCGGGAGGTTCGCGGGGAGGTCACGGAGGCGCAGACGAAGGCCCTCTACGGCGAGGGTCTGCACCCGAACGCGCACGCGCTGTTGGACGCCGGCGAGTCAGAGCGGTCGGTGAAGCTCGGGGCGTCGTACTACCGGTACGACGTGAAGGACGAGGGCCTCGGGGCGCAGATCCGTGACGGGTACGAGGCGTTCACGCGCATACACCATCGGGAGCCGGACGCGGACGAGCGGCGCCGGATCCGGGTGCAGGAGGGCGCGATCGCGTTCCGCGATGCGAAGGGTCGCGACCCGGTCGACAAGGAGGAGCTGGGCCGGTTCATCACCGCCGCGCAGCGCCCGCAGCAGCAGGCCGTCGCGGGCTATGACCTGGTGTTCTCGCCCGTGAAGTCCGTGTCGGTGTTGTGGGCGCTAGGTGATGACGAGACCCGCCGGCAGGTCGAGCAGGCGCATCAGGATGCGATCGCCGCGGCCGTCGGGTACCTGGAGGAGACGGCGATCGCGACGCGCACGGGCCGGGATGGAGTCGCGCAGGAGGATGTGCGTGGGGGGCTGATCGCGTCCAGGTTCCGGCACTACGACTCGCGGACCGGGGATCCTCAGCTGCACGATCACCTGGTCGTGTCGAATAAGGTGCAGGGCATCGACGGGAACTGGCGGGCGACCGACGGGGCGCTGCTGCACAAGCAGCCGGTCGCTGCGTCCGAGTTCTACAACCAGCAGGTCATGGCCGCTCCCCGCGACCGCCTCGGGGTCGCCGTCGAAGCCCGAGTGGTGGCGGACGGGCGGCGTCCGGTGATGGAGATCGCCGGTATCGACACCGAGCTGATGTCCGCGTTCTCCTCCCGTTCCGCCGTGATCCGAGAGACCACGAAGCAGCTCGAAAAGGAGTACCGGCAGCAGAACGGCCACGAACCCGACCCGGCCACGCGGGCGGAGCCGCCACGAACTCGGCCTCGAGCGACCGCCCGGCGGCCGTGATCGTCGAGTCGTCCCAGCCCACCACCGCTCCCGTCGCGCCGGCCACGGAGGAGGCGGCGGTCGTCGAGACGGCGGAGCCCGCACCCGTCGAGACAGCAGCCCCGGTCGAGACGGCCGCGCCCGCCCCCGCCCCTGTCGAGACGGCAGCGGCTGCGCAGGTCTCGCCCGAGTTCGCCTCGGCGCTCATCAAGGCGCAGAGCTACTCCGAGATGCTCCACATGAGCAAGGCGGGCCTGTACGGCCAGCTCACCTCCGAGTACGGGGAGCAGTTCTCGCCCGAGGCCGCGCAGTACGCGGTGGACACCGTCTCCGCCGACTGGAACGCCAACGCGCTGGCGAAGGCCAAGGACTACCAGGCCCAGATGGCGATGGCGCCGGAGGCCATCCGCGACCAGCTGACCAGCGAGTACGGGGAGCAGTTCACGAGCGACGAGGCCGACTACGCCATCGCGCACCTGAACGACTAGTCCCACTCGGACCGTCGCGGCACTGCGCGGCCACTGAGCAGGTCCTCCCGGAGCGCGCCGCCGTCCGTCGCCCACGACCCGGGCGACGGAGGGCGGCGGACCACCGGAGCCGGTTCAGGCCAGGACGGCGAGGGTGACGGGGAGCGCCTCGCTCCACCTGCCGGTCAGCCGCTCCTCGCCCTCGAGGAACGGCGGCGCGAGGACCCGCGCGAGGACGAGAGTCAGACCGTCGGCCGAGGTCGTGGTGGTCCGTGCGTCGCTGCGGACGAGCACCGTCGACGGCGGCCCGGACGCTCCGGCGCCTGATCCGCTGCCCTGCACCGTCGCGGTCGGCGGGCGGACGATGCGCTGCCCGTCCTCCTCGAAATGCTGCTCGACCTCCCGGGCGCCGGTGCGGATCGCCGTGGCGAAGGCGGCGATCGCGACGGGGTCGCCGGCACCGTCGTAGACCCAGCGACGACCGAGGACGGTGTGCTCGACGGTCGCGAGGAGATGCGCGTCACCGCCGGCGAGAGGCGAGCCGCGGTAGGTCAGCGGCACTTGGAGCGGCGGCTGCCCGGTCGACTGGACGATCAGCGTCTCCACTCCCACCTCGCCATCGGGGTCGTCGAACCGGTAGGCGCCGAGCTGCGTGAATCCGCCGCCCTCGCACCAGGGCTGCGTCGGCGCCCATGCCTCCACGATCTCGAGCTTCCCGGGGGTGATCGTCGCACGGTGCAGAAGGGCCATGCACCGAGAGTAGAGCCGGCCGATCCGTCCGGAGGAGTGCCCGTCAGCGAGCGGCGCCCGCCGTCGCCGACTCGGGCAGGCTGCTCATGGGGAGGGTGTACTCGCCCTTGAGCGCCGAGATCCAGACGGTGGTCGGGGCGACGGCGGCGAAGTTCGAGTTGAGCAGCGCCATCAGCGTGGTGTGCAGGGAGTGCGCGTCGATGGAGCCGGCGTCGTTCGAGATCGCGATCGCGCCCGTCGCGTCCGAGAGGACCTCGGCGCGGAGCCCGTGCGTCTCGGCCTCGGCGGCCGAGGCGAGGATGCAGTTGTTGGTCATGTAGCCGACGAGGGTGATCGTGTCGACGTCGTGCTCGCGGAGCCAGTCGAGCAGGTCGGTCCCCGCGAAGACCGTGCCGAACTGCTTCGTGACGTTCTTCCACGAATCCGAGCGGCGCTTCTCGATCTCCGGGTGCAGCGCGAAGGACGGACCCGACGGGTCGAAGATCGGCGCTCCCTCGCCCGCGCTGTGCTGGACGACGGCGATCGGGAGGCCCGCCGCGGCGGCGGAGTCGAGGGCGGCGGCGATCCTCGGCAGCGACTGCGCGTGCGGCGGGTACTGGATCTCGAGCGGACCGCTGAAGTACTCCTGCTGCACGTCGACGAGGATCAGTGCGCGGCGCGGTGTGGTCATGAGGGGCTCCCATCGGTGGCGGACGTCCCCGATCCTCCCGCTCGGGGCTGGGAGCGGCGGTCAGCCACGCGGCCCGCGACCCGGTCGTGGGCGCAGGCCCACACCTCCTCGTGCTCGAGCGGAGTGAGGACGCCGGCGTCGAGCAGCCGGTCGGCCCGCCGCAGCACGGCCGCGATCGCCGCCTGCTCGGCGACGGCGGGGGAGTCGACGTCCGCGATCACGAGCCGGCGGGCGCAGGCGCGGCGGAGGCGGCGGGTCGAGCGGGCCGAGAGGAGCAGGAGCGACGCGGTCGGCAGGGCGAGCGCGGCCAGCAGGAGGAGCGGCAGCCGGTCGAGCGCGAGCGTCCCGACGGCGCCGGCGGCCGTCACGGCCACGACCAGCTGCGGACCGGCCGCGTGCAGGCGGAGGCGCCTCCGCTCCTCGGCGGAGGTGCCGGGCGCGAAGACGACGAGCTCGCTCCGGACGACGCCGTACCGGCTCGCACCGACGGTGTGGCGGCCCCAGCGGGGGCCGGCGTCGAGGAGGCGGAGGAGCAGGTGCACGAGCGCCATCGTCGGCCCGCGACGGCGGGTGCGAGGGGATCCTGACGGAACGCGGACGCGTACCGGGCCGGTCCGCACGGTCCGCTCGCGCGACGCTCACGACCCCCTCACGACGCGGGATCGCGCGTCGACGTCCCTCCCCAGCCGATTACCCGTGAGGAAAGCGTGAGGATCCGCTCATTCCGGGCGGGCGCGCTCCTCACGGCGAGTAGAAACATCCAGTGACCTCTTCCGTCGTCCGTGGCGACCCCGACGCCCTCGAACCCTCCCCTCTCTCCTCCGCGCGCGCGGGCGGGGTGAAGGCGTGGCTCCTCGAGGGCCTCCGCGACGACTCCGGAGCCCACCCCGGCCCCCACGCGGCCACCGGCAAGACGCACTCCTGGTGGCGCGTCATGTGCCTCACAGGTGTCGACTACTTCTCCACCCTCGGCTACCAGCCGGCGATCGCGGCGCTCGCCGCCGGCCTGGTCTCGCCGCTCGCGACGATCGTCCTGGTGGTGCTGACCCTCCTCGGCGCGCTCCCCGTCTACCGCCGCGTGGCCCGCGAGAGCTTCCGCGGCGAGGGGTCGATCGCGATGCTCGAGCGCCTGCTGCCCTGGTGGGGCGGCAAGCTCTTCGTGCTCGTGCTGCTGGGGTTCGCGGCCACCGACTTCATGATCACGATCACCCTCTCGGCGGCCGACGCGACGGCGCACGCGGTCGAGAACCCGTTCGCCCCCGCCTGGTTCCACGGGGCGGAGGTGCCGCTCACGCTGGGGCTGATCGCCCTGCTGGGGATCGTGTTCCTGCGCGGGTTCCGCGAGGCCATCTCGATCGCGGTCGTGCTCGTGGCCGTGTTCCTCCTGCTCAACGCGATCGTGATCGCCGTGGCGATCGGGCACGTGGCCGAGAACCCCGTCGTCATCGGCGACTGGTGGTCGGCGCTCACGACCCAGCACGGGAATCCGCTGATCATGGTCGGCATCGCGCTCATCGTGTTCCCCAAGCTCGCGCTCGGGCTCTCCGGCTTCGAGACCGGGGTCGCGGTCATGCCGCAGATCCGCGGCGACGCGGGCGACACCGAGGACGCCCCGGTCGGCCGCATCCGCGGGGCGAAGCGGCTGCTCATCACCGCCGCCGTCACGATGTCGGCGTTCCTCATCACCTCGAGCTTCGTCACCACGCTGCTCATCCCGCAGGCGCAGTTCCAGCCGGGCGGCGAGGCCAACGGCCGCGCGCTGGCCTACCTCGCGCACGAGTACCTCGGCGAGGGCTTCGGCACGGTCTACGACATCGCGACGATCTGCATCCTCTGGTTCGCGGGCGCCTCCGCGCTGGCCGGCCTGCTCAACATCGTCCCGCGCTACCTGCCCCGCTACGGCATGGCTCCCCAGTGGGCCGGCGCCGTCCGTCCGCTCGTGCTGGTCTTCACCGTCGTCGCCTTCGTCATCACGATCCTCTTCCGCGCCGACGTCGACGCGCAGGGCGGCGCCTACGCGACCGGCGTGCTGGTGCTGATCACTTCCGCGTCCGTCGCCGTGTTCCTCTCGGCGAAGCGCAGGAAGCAGCGCAAGCGCGCCGTGGGCTTCGCGGTCATCGCGCTGGTCTTCGTCTACACGACGGTCGTGAACGTGGTCGAGAGGCCCGACGGCGTGCGGATCGCGGCGGTCTTCATCGTCGGCATCCTCGCGGTCTCGCTCGTCTCGCGGGTGCACCGCTCGTTCCAGCTGCGCGCCACCTCCGTGGTGTTCGACGCCGCCGCGATCGACTTCCTCACCACGGACGCCGACGACTACGGCGTGATCCGCATCCTCGCGAACGAGCCCGACGACGGCTCCGAGGCGGAGTACCGGGACAAGCTGGCGGAGGAGCAGCGCGACAGCAACCTGCCGATGCGCGGCCCGGTGCTCTTCCTCGAGGTGCACACCACCGACTCCTCCGACTTCGAGGAGGACCTGGTCGTGCAGGGCCGCGTCTGCCACGGCTTCCGCGTGCTGACGGTGACCAGCGGCAACATCCCGAACACCATCGCCACGGTGCTGCTCGAGATCCGCGACCTCACCGGCGTGATCCCGGACGTCTACTTCGAGTGGACCGAGGGCGGCCCCATCTCGAACATGTTCCGCTTCCTCATCACCGGCACCGGCGAGGTCGCCCCCGTCACCCGCGAGGTCCTCCGCCGCGCGGAGTCCCGCCGCGACCGCCGGCCGGGCGTGCACGTGGGCTGACGCCTGCTGCGCGGCGGGGGCGTGGCGGCGCCGAGGTACCGCTCCTGCTGCGGGATGCCGCCGAGACGCCGCTCCATCGGCGACACGCCGCGGCAGGAGCGGTGCGTCGGCGGAGGAGGTGGCGTCCCGGCGCGCGGCGGCCCCGTAGCGTGGGCGCGGGCGCCCGTCGGGGCGCCGACACCGACGAACGGACGACGATGACCCTCGAGGACCAGCGCGCGCACATCCTGACCGGCGCCGTGTACGACGACATGACCCCCGAGCTGGTCGCCGCGCGAGAGCGGGCTGTCCTCGCCTCGAACGCGTACAACGCGAGCTTCGGGCGACCATCGGTCGAGCGGGAGGCTCTGCTCCGCGAACTCGTCGCCTCCGTGGGCGCGGACGCGCACCTCGAGCCGACGTTCCGCTGCGAGTTCGGCTTCAACATCACGATCGGCGACCGCTTCTACGCGAACTTCGACTGCATCCTGCTCGACGGCGCCCCCATCACGATCGGCGACGACGTGCTGTTCGGCCCGCGCGTCTCGATCTACACGTCGAACCACGCCCTCGACCCGGCCGAGCGCGCGGCCGGCGCCTGCTCCGCGAAGCCGGTCGTCGTCGGCGACGGCGTCTGGATAGGCGGCGGCGTCACGATCAACCAGGGCGTCACCATCGGCGACGGGGCCGTGATCGGCTCGGGCAGCGTCGTCACCCGCGACGTCCCTCCGCTCACCATCGCCGCCGGCGTCCCCGCCCGCGTCCTCCGCCAGATCACCCCCGACGACCGGACCGGCTACCGCCCGGCCCACTGACGCCGGCCCACTCCGGCTCCGGAGCGCCGGTTCCGAGACGCCGGCTCCGAGACGCCGCTCCCGGGCGGCGCTCGGACGGCAGGCGGCGATCCGCCCTCAGGACTTCACGGTCGACAGGGGCTCGGTGATGCTCTCGAGGCTGCGGCGCTCGGCGTCCACGCCGAAGATCAGGGCGATCACGCCGCCGAGGATCATCACGGCGGCGCCGACGAAGTAGCCGATCGTCAGCGGTCCGCGGTCGCTGCCGTCGCCGATCAGGGCGCCGTAGAGGGCGGGGGCGACCGCTCCGGCGATCTGGCCGAGGGTGAAGAAGTACGAGATCGCCTGGCTGCGCAGCTCGAGCGGGAAGATCTCACTCACGGTGAGGTAGGCGCTCGAGGCTCCCGCGGAGGCGAAGAAGAACGACACGCACCAGAGGATCGTCTGCGTCGTCGCGGTCAGGACGTCCATGCTGAAGAGGACCGCCGAGACGGCCAGGACCGCTCCCGAGACGCCGTAGGTGAGGAAGATCATCTTCCGCCGGCCCCACACGTCGAACAGGTGGCCGAGCACCAGCGGCCCGACGAGGTTGCCGATCGCGAACGGGAAGAAGAAGTACGAGATCGCACTCTGCTCGACTCCGTAGAAGTTCTCGAGCACCAGCGCGTAGGTGAAGAAGATCGCGTTGTAGAGGAACGACTGGGTGATCATCATCGTCGCGCCCACCAGCGTCCGCTTGGGGTACTGCCGCAGCAGCACCCGGGCGATGGTGCGGAACGGGATGCTCTCCGTCGCCTTCACGGTGATCGCCTTCGCGTCGTCGACCGGCTCGAGCACGCCGCCCTCCGCCTCCACTCGGCGCTCGATCTCGTCGACGGTGCGCTCCGCCTCCTCCTCGCGGCCGTGCGTCATCAGCCAGCGCGGGCTCTCGGGGATGTGGCGGCGGAGGTAGATGATCGCCAGTCCGAGGATCGGGCCGAGGAAGAAGCCGAGGCGCCAGCCGACGTTCTCGGCGAAGAGCGCGTCGTTCAGGAAGAACAGGTTGGCCGCGGAACCCAGAGCCGCGCCGCCCCAGTACGTGCCGTTGATCGCGATGTCGACGCGGCCGCGGTACTTGGAGGGGATGAGCTCGTCGATCGCGGAGTTGATCGCCGCGTACTCGCCGCCGATCCCCATGCCCGCGAAGAAGCGGAACACGGCGAGGAAGACGTAGTTCGGCGCGAGTCCCGCCAGGCCGCTGGCGACCAGGTAGATGACGAGCGTCAGGATGAACAGCTTGCGCCGCCCGAGCTTGTCGCTCAGCCGCCCGAAGATCAGGGCGCCCGCGATCTGTCCGCACAGGTAGATCGTGCCGAGCAGGCCGACCTCGAAGGCCGAGAGCCCGAACTCCTTCGCGAAGCCGGCGGAGGCGACGATCTGGATCTCGAGTCCGTCCAGCACCCACGAGAAGCCGAGGCCGACGACGATCGACCAGTGGAAGCGGGTCCAGGGGAGCCTGTCGATGCGGGCGGGCACGAGGCTCCGGACCGGGCCGCGCGGACTGGTGGATGTCGACATGGCGAGCGCCTTCCTGTCGCCCCGGCGTCGTTGCGGAGGAACGCTGTCCCGAGCGCGGCGAGACGACACTAGACCCGCGGGCGGCTCCATATCGCCGGGCTATTCACCCCTTGTCACGGACCGCCGAGCGGGTGTATTCCGGGGACCGGTGCCCACCCGGGGGCGGAGCGCGGCGCGGAGCTCATCGGTACGGATCCGGAGCGAGGCGCGGTGGACGCGAGCCCGGATCCGTCCCGCGGGGCCTGACACCGCCCGCCTCCTCGGCCTAGCGTGGAGGCATGATCGACGCGACGCCCGCGGGCACCCCCACCTACGTCCTCAGCGAGGGGCCCGTCTGGGATCCGGACACCGCCCGCCTCACCTGGGTCGACATCGAGGCCGGCGCGGTCCTGTCCGCCCCCGTCACCGCGGAGGGGATCGGAGCGATCTCGCGCACCGACGTCGGCGAGCAGGTCGGCGCCGCGCTGCCCCTGGGCGACGGGCGGACGCTCGTCGCGCTGACCCGGCGGCTCGCGATCCTGGAGGTCGACGGCTCCCTCACGCGCGGCTCCGAGCTGCTACCGGAGGGGCACCGCTTCAACGACGGCATGATCGACCCGCAGGGGCGCCTCCTGGTCGGCTCGCTGACCCTCGGCGAGTCGGCGGGCGACGACGTCCTGCTGCGCATCGAGCACGACGGATCCGTCACCGTGCTCGACGACGACCTGCGGCTCTCGAACGGACTCGGCTTCTCGCCGGACGGCTCTGTGCTGTACTCGGCCGACACCGAGTCGGGCGTGATCCACCGCCGCTCCTACGCGGACGCCGAGCACGGCCCGCGCGAGCCGTTCGTCGAGCTCGAGGAGGGCGTGTTCGCCGACGGACTGACCGTGGACGCCGACGGCCGCGTGTGGGTCGCGGTCTGGGGCGGGAGCGGCGTCCGCGTGTTCGAGGCCGACGGCAGCCCGGTCGAGGGCGAGGGCATCAGGATCGACGCCCCGCACTCCTCCAGCATCGCCTTCGCGGGCGAGGACCTGGACATCGCGGTCGTCACCTCCGCATCACGCGACCTCTCGGCGGACGAGCGGGCGCGTCATCCGCACGCCGGCGGACTGTGGATCGCGCAGCCCGGAGCCCGCGGCCGCGCCGCCACGCGCTGGGTGGAGGGCCCTCTGCCCTAGGGGCGGCCGGTCGCCCGTCAGACGGCGGGCGTCGTCGGCGGGCTCGGCTCCGACGCGGGCTGCGGCACGAGGGTCAGCCGCGAGATGCGGTAGCGGTCCGTCTCGGCCACGCGGAGCAGGTGGTCGCCGACGAGCACGGAGTCGCCCACGACGGCCACACGGCCGATCCGGTCGAGGACGAATCCGCCGACCGTCTCGTACGGACCCTCGGGCAGCTCGATGCCCAGCTGCTCCGCCAGGTCCTCGAGGATCATCCCGCCGTCGACGTCGTGCAGCTGCTCGGCCGCCTTCGCGTCGACCGCCTGGCGGGCGCCGTCGTACTCGTCGTAGATCTCGCCGACGAGCTCCTCGAGCAGGTCCTCCAGCGTGATGATGCCGTCGGTTCCCCCGTACTCGTCGATGACGACGGCGATCTGGTGGCCGTCCTGGCGCATGGTGCGCAGGGCCGCGAGCACCTTCGTCGTGCCGGGGACCGCGAGGATCGGGCGGGTGATGTCGGCGACGCTGCTCGCGGTGCCGGCGCGACCCGCCTCCGGGAACGCGGACATCAGGTCGCGCACGTGGACGAAGCCGAGCACGTCGTCGAAGTCGTCGCCGACCACCGGGTAGCGCGAGTGCGGCTGGTCGAGGACCGCCGCGTAGCCCTCGGCCACGCTGAGCGCGCCGCGGAGGAAGTCGACGTCCGGCCGCGGGCGCATCACCTCGGCGACGCGGCGGTCGTCCGCGCGGAAGATGTCGGTGAGCAGCCGGCGGCTGTCCTCGTGGATCTCGGTGTTGCTGGAGATCATGTCGCGCACCTCGTCGGCCGAGACGCTCTCGCCCTTCTCGCGCGGGTCGGCGCCGAGGAGGCGGACGACGGCGTCGGTCGAGACGGACAGCAGCCAGATCACGGGGCGCATCAGGCGCGCGAGGGCGTTGAGCGGGGGTGCGAGGGCCTTGGTGAACGCGACGGACTTCTGCATCGCCAGGCGCTTGGGGACCAGCTCGCCCAGCACCAGGGAGAGGTACGCGATGACGAGGGTCATCAGGATCAGGGCGACGGTCGAGGCGGCGGAGGCCGAGAGGCCGAGCGACTGCAGCGGCGGCACGAGGTCGGGCGCGATGGTCGAGGCGCCGTACGCCGAGGAGAAGAAGCCGGCGAGCGTGACGCCGATCTGGACCGCGGAGAGGAACGTGTTGGGGTTGCGGACGAGCTCGGCGATGCGCCGGCCGCGCTCGCTGCCGGCCTCGATCGCGCGGACCTGGCTCTCGCGGAGGCTGACGATGGCCATCTCGGTGCCCGCGAAGACGCCTCCGAGGAGGACGAACAGCACGACGAGGCCGATGTTGAGGAGGGTGTCGAGATCCACGCCGACCAGAGTAGGGATGCCGGCCGTGAGAACGCCTCGTGGACTCTCAGGGAGCGGGGTCGGGCGGGACGACGCCCCGCCCGCCCGCCCGCTCAGGACGCGTCGGCCGGGCGCACGCCGATCGTGAGGATGAGGTTCGCGTAGATGCGGCGGTCGCCCGAGGCGATGGTGAGCGCGACGTCGGGGGTGCGCGCCTCGGCGTAGAAGGCGTGCCGCTCGAGCGAGGTGAAGGGGACGCCGTCGAGGGACCGGCGGAAGGCGTCCTGCGCGGGGACGTCGATGCCGGGCGCGGGGGTCATGACCGTCGCCTCCTCGACGACGATCGCCGAGAGCAGGGCGTCGAGGATCTCGTCGACGGTCAGCATGTCGGGCCGGAGGTTCAGGTGCACCAGGGCGGAGTTCGGTCCGAGCGTGGTGCCGACGGGGTAGTTGCCGTCGGCGATGAGGACGCGGGAGCCGTGGCCCGCGCGGGCGAGCGCGTGCAGGATCTCGGGGTGGAGGAGGGTCGTGGTCAGCAAGAGGAGCTCCTAGAGGTCGTGGAGGTGGGCGACGGACGAGCCGGCGAGCAGG
Organism: Rathayibacter sp. AY1E8; assembly: GCF_002931415.1. Taxonomy (NCBI): domain Bacteria; kingdom Bacillati; phylum Actinomycetota; class Actinomycetes; order Micrococcales; family Microbacteriaceae; genus Rathayibacter; species Rathayibacter sp. AY1E8. The sequence goes on along the minus strand of NZ_PSVI01000040.1, from coordinate 3,916 downwards.
CGGCCGGGGAGCCTCCGCTCCTGGGGGCCGGGCTGCTCCGCCCCGGAGTCGAGGCGGAGGCGGACGAGGGCGGCGGCCTCGGCGGCGATCGCCTCCGTCGGCTGGGCGATCGTGGTCAGGTGCGGGCGGACCACGCGGGCCAGCTCGACGTTGTCGAAGCCGACGACGGAGAGGTCCGTCGGCACGCGCAGTCCGGAGTCGCCGAGGGCGATCAGGGCGCCGACCGTCAGCTCGCGGTTGCTCGCGAACAGGGCGGTCGGCCGGGGGCTCAGGGCGAGGATCCGCTCGACGGCGGCGACCCCGCTCTCGACCGTCAGCGGGCCGCGCACCACGGCGTCGGCGGCGGGGTGGACGCCGCGCTCGGCCATTGCGGCGAGGAAGCCGGCGGTCCGCTCCCGGGTGGAGGACACTCCGTCCTCCCCACCGAGCACCGCGATCGAGCGGTGGCCGTGGTCGAGGAGGTGGCGGGCGGCGGAGGCGCCGGCGCCCGCGTTGTCGAGCGCGACGCGATCGGTGACCAGCGCGTCGTCGATCCAGTCGACGGCCACCACGGGGGTGCCCTGCTCGGAGGCGCGGCGCAGCGCGTCGACGTCGCCCGCGGACGGCACCGCCACGATCCCGTCGACCATCTTCTCGAGCAGCAGGTCGACCGCGGCTCCCGGCTCGGGGCGGCTCACGCCGACCAGCACGCCGATGCCCTCCTCGCGCAGGGCCCGCTCGAGGCCCGCGATGATCGAGAGGTGGAACTCGTTGTCGAGGGCGGGCAGCAGCACCCCGACCGTGCGGGAGCGCCGCGAGCGCAGGCCTCGAGCGAAGCCGTTGACCCGGAAGCCGACCTCGGCGGCCGCCGCCTCGATCGCCGCCCGGTTCTCGGGGCGCACGGGGAGCCCGTTGTAGTGCTTCGAGATGGTCGAGAGCGAGAGGCCGGTCAGCCGCTGCAGGTCCTTGTAGGTGGCCACGTCACAGGGTGGCGCGGGGCGAGCCGTAGCCGCTCCAGCCCGGGATCGTGCCGTCGGCGTCCCACAGGTCGAGCCAGCCGGTGCTGCCGGGCCAGAGGAAGACCTGGCCCTTGATCAGCCGGTTGTTGCGCTCGGCGCCGCGCAGCGCCTCCTGCTCCTCGGCCGTGAGCACCAGGGAGGCGGCGGCCAGGTTCGCCTCGATCTGCTCCGGCTTCACCGCGAACGGGATCGGGATCTGGCCGCGGTTCACCGCCCAGGCGAGGCACACGACGGCCGGATGCACGCCCCGCTCGTCGGCGATCGCCCGCACCGCGGGGTGCTCGATGTCGACGATGTCGCCCTCCACCCGGTCGCGCTCGGGCCGCGACGGCGAGCCCAGCGGCGAGTAGCCGATCGGCTGGATGCGGTGGTCGAGGCAGAAGCGGAACAGCTCCGGCTGCTGGAAGCAGGGGTGCAGCTCCATCTCGTTCAGCTGCGGGGCGATGCGGACGTCGGCGAGGATCCGCTCGAGCTTGGGGATGGTGACGTTGGAGGTGCCGAGGTGCCGGACGAGGCCCCGGTCGACCAGGCTCTCGAGCGCGCGCCAGGTCTCGAGGAACGCCTCGTGGACGTACGGGCGGGCGTGCGGATCGCGTGCGTCGGTCTCGGCGTGCGGCGGGTGGTGGTTGGGGAAGGGCCAGTGCACGAAGACGGCGTCGAGCACGTCGAGGCCGAGATCGGCGAGCGAGCGCTCGACGGAGGCGACGGCCGCCGCGGGCTCGTGCGCGTCGTTCCAGATCTTCGACATGACGAAGAGCTCGTCGCGGTCGACTCCGGAGTCGGCGATCGCCCGGCCGACGCGCGGCTCGTTGCCGTAGACGGTGGCGCAGTCGAGGAGGCGGAAGCCGGCGCGGAGGGAGTGCTCGACCGCGAGGCCGACGGTCTCGGCGTCGTAGCGGTCGGAGCCGAACGTGCCGGCGCCGATCGCGGGGATGCGGCTGCCGCTCGCGAGGACGCGGTGGCTCGGCGGAGTGGGGGCCATGCGGATCCTCCTGGTGCGGCGGCGGGCGAAACGTTGCGCTTCACGGTAGGCGGGGGAGGGTGGTGACGTCAACGATGCGGTGAACTGGGGTTCGTAACGTTTCGTGGGGTGCCGCTTTCGTCCTCCGTTCCTGCCCCGCCTCCCTCGAGAGTCCAGTAGTTGTCGCACTCGAGGTCGACTGCGACGACTCCTGGACTGTCGAGAAGAGCCCCGCCCCTCCGCTCAGACCAGCCGGCGCGACTCCTCCGTGACCACGCGGAACCAGCGCGCGCCGTAGCCGTCGAGGGGTACCGACACGGCGCCGTCCTCGCCGAGCGGGAGCGACTCGCCGCCGAGGGAGTCGACCAGCCGCGCCCCGGCGGGGGTGTCGGGGAGCGTCAGGTGCGCCGTGCGCGGGTTCGACGCCAGGTTGTGCACCGCGACGGTCGTGCCGGTCGACGCGGACATCCGGTGCGCGAGCACGCTCGGCTCGTCGCAGGGGAGGTGCGTGTACTCGCCCCAGCCGATCTCCGGCGACCGCCGGTACAGCCAGGCGAGGCCCTTCACGTGGGCCAGGATCGAGTTCGGATCCTGGAGCTGCGCGGCCGCGTTCACGTGCTCGGGTCCGAAGCCGCCGCCGGGAGGGGCGGCGATCAGGTCGGAGGCGTCGGCACGCGAGAACCCGCCATTGGCGGCGCTGCTCCACTGCATCGGGGTCCGCACGGCGCTGCGGCCCGGGATGTCGGCGTTCTCGCCCATCCCGATCTCCTCGCCGTAGTAGAGCACCGGGGTCCCGGGCAGCGAGAAGACCAGGCTGTGGACCAGGCGGACGCGGCGCGGGTCGCCGTCGACCATCGGCGGGAGGCGGCGGACGATGCCGCGCCCGTGGATCCGCTGCGACTGCTCCGGAGCGAACGCCGCGAAGACCTCGTCGCGCTCGTCGTCGCTCAGCTGGTCGAGGGTGAGCTCGTCGTGGTTGCGCGCGAAGTTCGCCCACTGGCTGCCGACGGAGATCTCGGGGCGGCTCGCGAGCGCCTCGACGAGAGGCGCCGCCTCCTCCCGGGCCAGCGCGAGGTAGAGGCGCTGGTTGCCGATGAAGTCGAACTGCATCGACAGCTCGTCCGCGTCCTCGCCGCCGAAGAAGCCGAGCTGCTCCTCGCGGGTCACGTTGACCTCGCCCAGCAGCATCGCCTCGCCGGAGCGCCGCGAGACGAAGCGGCGCAGCAGGCGCAGCCACTCGTGCTCGTCGCGGGCGCCGGGCTCGATCAGGTACGGCACCGCGTCGACCCGGAAGCCGTCGACGCCCAGCTGCAGCCAGAACCCGATGAGCTTCGCGATCTCGTCGCGCACGGCCGGGTTCTCGGTGTTGAGGTCGGGCTGGTGCCGGTAGAAGTGGTGCAGGTAGTACTGGCCCGCCTCCTCGTCACGGAACCAGACGCCGTCCTCCGCGTCCGGGAACACGTTCGCGGGCTGATCGGCGGGCGGCTCGTCGCGCCAGACGTAGTAGTCGCGGTACGGGCTGTCGGGGGAGGAGCGGGCGGCCTGGAACCAGGGGTGCTGGTCCGAGGTGTGGTTGACGACGAGGTCGACGATCACGCGCATCCCGCGGTCGTGGGCCGTCCGGATCACCTCGACGACGTCGCCGTGGTGCCCGAAGCGCTCGTCCACTCCGTAGAAGTCGCTGATGTCGTAGCCGTTGTCGCGGCCGGGGGACCGGTAGAACGGCGCGAGCCAGAGGCAGCTGACGCCGAGCTCGGCCAGGTAGTCGATCCGGTGGACGAGGCCCTCGAGGTCGCCGACGCCGTCGTCGTCCCAGTCCATGAACGTCTTCACGTCGAGGTTGTAGAAGACGGCGGTGCGCCACCACAGGTCGCTCGTGTCGGTGACCCTCATGCGCGGGGCTCCGGGCGGGAGGAGGCGGAGGAGCTGTCGATGCAGTTCGACTTCATCGGCAACC
>NZ_PSVI01000004.1:0-91885 GCF_002931415.1 Rathayibacter sp. AY1E8 | reverse complement strand
CCACCAGCGGGAGGCGCCCCCGAGCGGACGGATGCCCGCCGACTCCTCGTCGAGCACGTAGCAGACCGCGACGGGGCCGCCACGGTCGATCGCGGCGCGCAGAGCGGGGTTGTCGGCCAGGCGCAGGTCGTCGCGGAGCCAGACGAGGGTGGGGGAGGTGTCACTCATGGTGACCACCATGATCCGCGAGTCCCGCGCCGCGGCGAAGACCTGGCCGGTCGCTGCGGCCCGTGCTAGCGGGGACGGATCAGGCGGAGGCGATGCCGTCGCGGAGCTTGTCGCAGAGCGCGGTCAGCTGCTTCAGCTCGTCCTCGTCGAGGACGCCGCCGACCTGCTCCGAGATGGTCCTCATGTGGGTGAGCGCGACGCGGCGGAAGAGCGCGTAGCCCTCGTCGGTGATCGCGATGATCGTGCCGCGGGCGTCCGCCGGATCCTCGCTCTTCTCGACGCAGCCGCGGGCGGCGAGCCGGTCGATCAGCCTGCTGACGCTGGGCTGCGTCAGGAGGACGTGCCGGTTCAGGTCGCGCAGCCGTGCGCGCCGACCGGGCTGCCGGGTGAGGTTGAAGAGCACGTCGTACTCGTTCATCGAGATCTCCCGCGAGGGGAACTCGGTGCTCAGGGTGCGCATCACCTGGACCTGGGCGCGGAAGAGCGACTCCCATGCGGCGACGGCCTCTCTCGACCCCACTGGTCCTCCTTCACGGCACTCAGGAAGCGGTTCCCTGACATCCAGACGCCGTACAGCCTACGCCGGGGTGCTGGGAGGAGGGGAGTCGGAGGAAGGGGGCCGGGGGAACGACAGAAGGCCGGCCGCTGAGGCGAGCGGCCGGCCTTCATTCCCTTGCACCAAGAGTGTCCTGCAATCACTTCTCGCGCTTCCCGCCACAGCAAACGGTCGACGCACTTGAACTATATAACGACCCGGTAACGACGCAACCCTCTCTTTCCTGAATCCTCCCTGAGCCGCCCCGACCCGCCCGTCGCCGCGCCCGCCCGCGCTCCGCACGACTCTCTCCTGACCCAGGACGCCCCGTCTGCCGCCTCCGACGTCCGCACCGAACCGCAGCCCATCCCTGACCGTTGACGGACACGACGAGCACCCCCTGCCCTCGTCCCCCGCCGACGCGGCCCGGCCCCGTCGTCCTGCCCCGTGAGGCGCGACCCGCCCCGCCACGGCTTCGACCACGCAGCGGGCCGTCGAGCCCTCCACGTCTGAGGAGCGGTCGCGCACATCCGTCGAGGCCGAGAGGACGTCCCGCCCTCGAGGCGAACGCGGGAAACGCGTGTCAGCTTTTCCCGCTAGCCGGTCGCGACCCGCTCTCCGAATCGAGACAACGGGTGAAGCCGACCGCGGCGAGGAGAACGCAAGCGTTCTCCTCGCAATTCAGAACAGATCCGGCGACGGCGTCGACGCGTAGCGGATGGCGACGTCGGCGTGGCGGTCGAAGCGGTAGCCGACTCCGCGGACGGTGCGCACGATCTCCTCGTAGCGGCCGAGCTTGGCGCGGAGGCGGCGGACGTGGACGTCGATGGTGCGCTCGTTCGGCGCGTCGTCGTCCGCGGCGCCCCAGAGCGAGGCGATGAGCTCGGCGCGCTCGATGGTGCGGCCCTCGCGGAGCACGAGGTACTGGAGGAGCTCGAACTCCTTGTAGGTGAGGGGGGTGGTCTCCTCGTCGAGGATGACGCGCTTGCGGGAGATGTCGATGACGACGCCGCCGGGTGCACGGTCGGGGTCGGGCTCGGCGTCGGAGCGGCGCTTGGCGACGGCGGCCGGGTCCTGCAGCGCGAGGCGGACCACGTCCACGTCGCGGCCGCCGGCGCCCTGAGGGGCGAGGGCGACGGAGGCGTAGGTCTCGGCGTCGGGGGCGAGCTGCGCCGTGACGCGCTTGAGCTCCTCGACCAGGCGGCCGAGGTCGACTCCGGCGGCACGGGCCTTGGCCTCGTCGATGCCGACGTAAAGGGCGAAGCCGCGGGCCTCGGTGCCCTGGGGGACGGCGCGGAGGCGGGGTGCTGCGGGCGCGGCGTCGGCGACCGGCTGGAGGCGGGGCGCCTCGGTGGAGGTGGCGGCGGTGACGGTGCGGGTGTGGAGGAGGGTCATGACGAGTCCTTGGCTGGTCGGATCCGGGACGAGTGTCCGAGGGTGCGGATCCGGGTGTGCGCGATCGAGCCGGCCCGCGGTGCGCGGTGGCGGCAGAGACGGATGCGGGGCATCCAGGGGATCGTCCGCGCCTCGGACGCTCAGCCGATCGTGACGATCAGCGGGCGGAGGCGGTGCGGGGATCCGGCGAGGTCAGTTCCTCATGCACACATTCGACAGCACATGAAGGGGCCACCGGCCATCATCATGCCGGCATTCCCGATGGCCTCGAGGGAGGTCAGGGCGTGCAGGGTGTCAGTCATGTCCGTCAGTAAAGCGGAGGCCGGTGCACGGCGTCAACACTTCCGTGGGGATGGACGGCGCGTCGGGGGTGGTTCCGGTGCTCGGGAGGAGGCGCGAGTCGTGACGGGGGATCGCGATGCGGCCGCTGCGCGATCAGCAGGACGGGCTTTGCCGGACGGTCGCGGTGGGGTGTCGAGACCCTCGCTGCGCCGGCCGACCGGCACGGCTCAGCGGGGCTCCCTGTTCCGGGGCGCGACGGAAGGCCCGCTCGTCCGGGGGCCGGCGGGCTCAGCCCGCGAGGCCGTAGAGGCGGTCGCCCGCGTCGCCGAGGCCGGGGACGATGTAGCCGAGCTCGTTGAGCTTCTCGTCGAGGGAGCCGAGGACGATGGTCACGTCGCGGTCGCCGAAGGCCTTCTCGACGGCGGCCAGGCCCTCGGGGGCGGCGAGCAGGCAGACGGCGGTGACGTCGACCGCTCCCCGGTCGAAGAGGAACTGGATGGCCGCGACGAGCGAGCCGCCGGTCGCGAGCATCGGGTCGAGGACGAAGCACTGGCGGTTCGACAGGTCGTCGGGCAGGCGCTCCGCGTACGTGGTCGGCTCGAGCGTCTCCTCGTTGCGTGCCATGCCCAGGAAGCCGACCTCGGCGGTCGGGATGAGCTTGACCATGCCCTCGAGCATCCCGAGGCCGGCCCGGAGGATCGGGACGACCAGCGGCTGCGGGTCGCTGAGCGCGAGGCCGGTGGTCTGCGTCACGGGGGTCTCGATGGTGACGGTGCGGGTGCGGACGCCGCGGGTGGCCTCGTAGGCGAGGAGCGTCATCAGCTCCTCGGCGAGCTGCCGGAAGGTGGGGGAGGGGGTGCGCTTGTCACGCAGCACGGTGAGCTTGTGGGTGATCAGCGGGTGGTCGGCTACGTGGACGCGCATAAGCTCAATCTACTGGCCGGAGCGGCGCCCCACCGGCCGCAGCGGGCCGCCGCAGGAGGGGGAGCGATGCGCGACAGCGATCTCCGCGTCCCCCGCCGCTCCGAGGAGTGGATGGGCCTGGCGCTCGACGAGGCGCGGCGGGCCGCGGGCTGGGGCGACGTCCCCGTGGGCGCGGTGGTCCTGGACTCGGAGGGTGCGGTGCTCGGGCTCGGGCGCAACGAGCGCGAGCTGCGGCGGGATCCGACGGCGCACGCCGAGGTGGTCGCGATCCGCGCGGCGGCCGAGGCCCGCGGCGACTGGCATCTCGAGGGCTGCACGCTGGTGGTCACGCTCGAGCCGTGCGTGCTCTGCGCCGGAGCGATCCTGGCGGCGCGGATCGACCGCGTCGTCTTCGGTGCGTGGGACGAGAAGGCGGGCGCCTCCGGATCCGTGCACGACCTCCTCCGCGACCGCCGGCACAACCACGTGGTCGAGGTGTACCCCGGGGTCCGCGCCGCGGAGTGCTCGCGGCTCCTGCTCGACTTCTTCGCCGACCGCCGCTGACGCCGACCGCCGCTGACGCCGAGCGCCGCCGAACCCCTCAGCTCGGAGCGCCTAGCCACTCCGTCAGCGCGAGCCGCGTCGCCGCGTGCATCCGCTCGAAGCGCTCCGCCGCGACGTCGTCGGCGAGCGCGGCGGCGTCGTAGCCCGCCGCTCCCGCCCACTCCCCGTCGCCCTCGAGCCACTGCGCGGCCATCGTGCCGGTCAGCTCGGGGTGGAACTGCACGCCGAGGAGCCAGTCCTCCACGGCGAACGCCTGCACCTCGCCCGCCGGCGACGACGCCAGCAGCGCCGCTCCGCTCGGCAGCGCGAAGGTGTCGCCGTGCCACTGCATCACGTCGACGCCGGCGAGGTGCCGGAGCGGGGAGCCGGCGCCCTCCTCCGTGAGCACGACCGGCCGGAAGCCGACTTCGCGAGCCGATCCGGGATGGACGGACTCGCCCAGGGCGGTCGCGATCAGCTGCGCTCCGAAGCAGACGCCGAGCGTGGGACGGCGGTGGTGCATCCGGTCCTGCAGGAGCGCGATCTCGGGGCTGATGAAGGGGTGCCGCGAGGTCTCGTAGACGCCGGCGCTGGAGCCGAGCGTGACGACGAGGTCGGGGGCGAGGATGTCGATCGCGTCGAGGTCCGTCCCTGCGACGGCGTCGACGGCGAACCCCCGCTCGGTCAGCATCGGCTCGAGCGCGCCGAGCCCGGCACCGCGCTCGTTGACGATCGCCAGGGCCCGGCGCATCTCAGGCGCTCCCGTGCGGCGCGGCCGGCGGGGAGGCGGCGGGCGGAGCGGCGGCGGCCGGAGCGGCCGCGGCGGCCGTCCCTTCCGCCTCCGTCACGGCCGGACGGGCCGCCACCGATCCCGCGCGTCCGCGGTCGACGTCGGGCTCGAGGTAGATCGTGGTGGCGGCCGGGACGGCCTCGCGGATCCGCTTCTCCGCGGCGTCGATCCCGGCGGCCACGTGCTCGAGGGTCTCGGCGGCCGGGAAGGCGAGCTTCGCGGCCACGAGGATCTCGTCCGGTCCGAGGTAGAGCGTGCGCATGTGGATGACGCGCTCGACGTCGCGCCCGGCCTCGAGCGCGGCGCGGATCGAGGCGGCGTCGGCGGGAGTCGCCCCCTCTCCGACCAGCAGGCTCTTCGTCTCGACGCCCAGCACGATCGCCACCACGATCAGCAGGGTGCCGATCATGATCGTTCCGATCGCGTCGTAGACCGAGTCGCCGGTGATCACGGTCAGCCCGACTCCGAGCAGCGCGAACGTCAGACCGGTGAGCGCGGCGACGTCCTCGAGGAGCACGACCGGCAGCTCCGGCGCCTTCGCCCGGCGGATGAACTGCAACCAGGACTGCGAGCCGCGGACCCGGTTCGACTCCTTCACTCCGGTGCGCAGCGAGTAGCCCTCGAGGCAGATCGAGATCACGAGGACCAGGATCGGCAGCCAGGCGTTCTCGAGCTCGTGCGGCTCGGCGATCTTCTCGATGCCCTCGTAGAGCGAGAAGACGCCGCCGACGGAGAACAGGATGATCGACACCACGAAGGCGTAGACGTAGCGCTCGCGACCGTAGCCGAACGGGTGCTCCTGGTCGGCGGCCTTCCGCGACTTGCGGCCGCCGAGCAGCAGGAGCAGCTGATTGCCGGAGTCGGCGAGCGAGTGCACGCCCTCGGCGAGCATGGAGGCGGATCCGGAGAAGAACCAGGCGACGAACTTCGTCAGGGCGATGCCGAGGTTGGCCGCGAGCGCCGCGATGATCGCGGTGCCGCCTCCGGATGCGCTCACGTGGTCTCCTCGGGCTCGCCGCTGGATGGTCGGGCCATCCTACGAGGCCCCGGACCGCCCCTGGACCCCCTTGCCGCGGGCTCTTCGTAGGATGAGCGGCGTGACCGATGCGCCCGTCCTGCTCCCGTCCATCGCCGTCCTCGGCCTCGGCTCGATGGGGGGCGCGATCCTCCAGGGCCTGCTGGCTCCCGGCGTGCGCGTCGAGGGGGGCGTGCGGGTGACCAACCGCGACTCCGCGAAGGCCGCCGCGTGGGACGGCCACCCGGTGGTCACCGCCTTCGCCACCGCGGACGACCCGGAGGCCAACCGGCGCGCGGTCGAGGGCGCGGCGATCGTGCTCGTGGCCGTCAAGCCGCACATGGTGCCGGACCTGCTCGACGAGATCGCCGACGCGCTCGCCCCGGGCGCGGTCGTCGTCTCCGTCGCCGCCGGCGTGACCGCGGCCACGTTCGAGCGGCACCTGCCCGCGTCCGTCGCCGTGCTCCGCTCGATGCCGAACACTCCCGCGGTCGTGGGCCGCGCCGTCACCGGCCTCAGCGCGGGCACGCGGTCCGGCGACGAGGACCTGGCGCTCGTGCGCCGCCTGTTCGAGACGGTCGGCGAGGTGGTCGAGGTGCCGGAGTCGCAGCTCGACGCGCTCTCGACGATCTCCGGCTCGGGGCCCGCCTACGTGTTCCTGCTGATCGAGGAGCTCATCGCGGCCGCTGTCGCGAAGGGCTTCACCCCGGAGCAGGCGTCGACGATGGTGGTCGGCACGTTCCGCGGCGCGGCCGAGCTGCTCGCGGACTCCGGCGAGGAGCCGGCGGAGCTGCGCCGGCGGGTCACGAGCCCGAAGGGCACCACCGAGCGGGCCGTCGCGGTCCTGCAGGAGGCCGACCTCGCCGCTCTCTTCACGCGGGCGACCGACGCCGCGCTGGCCCGCGCCCGCGAGCTCGCCGCCTCCTGACTCCGCCCTCCTCTCCGCGAGACGCCGCTCGGGTACGCGACACCCCGGAGCGGGCGTACCGGAGCGGCATCCCGCAGAGGAGGAGGAGGGAGGGGGCGCGGGTCAGGAGCCGAGGGCCGCGAAGCGCTCGATGTCGCTGGGGGTGCCGCTGACCACGATGAGGTCGTGGTTCGAGACGACGGTCTGCTCGGTCGCGTAGGTGAAGGGCTTGCCCGGGCTCTTGACGCCGACGACGGTCACGCGGTGCTTGCGGCGCACGCCCGACTCCGTGAGCGTCAGCCCCCGGATCGGCTTGGGCGGGTACATCTTCGCGAGCACGAAGTCGTCGTCGAACTCGATGAAGTCGAGCATGCGGCCCGAGACCAGGTGCGCGACGCGCTCGCCCGCCTCCGCCTCGGGGTAGATCACGTGGTTCGCGCCGATCCGCTCGAGGATCTTGCCGTGCGAGCGCGAGATCGCCTTCGCCCAGATCTGCGGGATCTTGAGGTCGACGAGGTTCGCAGTGATCAGCACGGACGCCTCGATGGAGGAGCCGACCGCGACGACGGCGACCTGGAAGTCCTGCGCGCCGATCTGCGCGAGGGCGTCGAGCGAGCGGGCGTCGGCCTGCACCGCGTGGGTGACCCGCTCCGACCACTTCTGCACGAGACCGGCGTCGGCGTCGATGGCGAGGACCTCGCGGTCGAGGCGGTCGAGCTGGCCGGCAGTGGCGGCTCCGAAGCGCCCGAGGCCGATCACCAGCACCGGGGCGTCGTACCTGATGCGGTCAACCAACGATGGGCCTCTCTTCCGGTCGTCTGAACAACTGCCTCCGCTGGCTCGCGGCGAGCGCGGCGGCGAGAGTCACGGTACCAACGCGGCCCATGAACATCGTCAGCGCCAGGATGTAGACCCCGGACGGCGGCAGCTCCGCGGTGAGCCCCGTCGAGAGCCCGGAGGTCGCGAAGGCCGAGATCACGTCGAAGAGCACGTGGTCGAGCGAGGCCTTGGTGATGTGCAGGATCAGGACGCTCGACACGGCGACCGTCGTCGCGCCCCACAGCACGACCGAGACGGCCAGGCGGAGGACGTCGTTCGGGATCCGGCGGCCGAACGCCTCCATGTCGTTGTTGCCTCGGGCCTCGGCGAACGCGGCCAGGAACAGGATCGCGAGGGTCGTGACCTTGATCCCGCCGGCCGTGGAGGCCGATCCTCCGCCGATGAACATCAGCATGTCCGTCACGAGCAGGCTCGAGCCGTTGAGGTCGGGGACCGAGATCGTCGAGAAGCCGCCCGACCGCGTCATCGTCGAGAGGAAGAAGGACTGGAAGACGGTGTCTCCCGCATCGAGGCTGCCGAAGGTCCTCGGATTGTCGAACTCGAGCACGATGTAGAGGACGGCCCCGGCGACGAGCAGGATCACGGAGGTGACCAGCGTCAGCTTCACGTGCACCGACCACTTGCGCGGGCGCCGCCAGCCGCGGGAGAAGGCGTAGATGACGGGGAAGCCGATCGAGCCGAGGAAGACGCCGAGCATCAGGATGCCGAGGAACCAGTAGTCGTCCTCGAAGGGGGTGAGTCCCGCGGCGTTCGGGGCGAAGCCGGTGTTCGTGAACGCCATCGCGGAGTAGTAGAAGGAGTGCCAGACGGCCTCGCCGATCGGGATCCCGTCGATCAGCATCCGCGGGAACAGCAGGAGCGCGACGATGATCTCGATCGCGGCGGCGCTGATCGCGACGGTGGCGAGCAGTCCGCCGATCTCGCCCAGGCGCACGGCCTGGCCCTCGGCGACGGGGCCGGAGTGGATCCGCAGCGGGTTCGAGTCGCTGGCGACCATGAGCTTCGCCCGGAGCCCGAGGCGGCGCGAGATCGCCAGGCCCATGATCGAGGCGAGCGTCAGCACTCCCAGAGCGCCGATGTTCACGCCGACGAAGATGATCGAGTGGCCGAACGCCGACCAGTGCGTCGCCATGTCGACCGTCGCGAGGCCGGTCACGCAGATCACCGACATCGCGGTGAAGAAGGCGTCGTGCAGTGGAGTGACGGTGCCCGTGGTGCTCGACACCGGCAGCGAGAACAGCAGGGTGAACACGAGCACGAGCGCCGAGAAGATGAGGATCGCGAAGCGGGACGGCGAGCGTCCGGCGAAGTCGTCGATGAGGTCGCGGGCCCGCTCGAACCCCGACCAGGGGGAGACGGGCGAGACGCCCACGGGGCTGCGGAACTGCTGCCGAACCACCACGGCGGATCCTCCACTCGATCGCGGCCATGCTACCCGCTCGGTGCCGGGCCCCCGGGGCGCTGACTAGCCTGGGCGCATGGCTGACATCTTCGGGGTGATCGCGGACGGGACCCGCCGGGACATCCTCGCCCTGCTGCTCGAGCAGCGGCGGGACGGCTCGGCCGAGGGCATGAGCGTGTCGCGGATCGTGGCGCGCCTCGAGCTGAGCCAGCCGACCGTCTCCAAGCACCTCAAGGTGCTGCGCGAGACCGGCCTCGTCACGGTGCGCGAGAGCGGACAGCACCGCTTCTACGCGCTCGAGTACGCGCCGCTGGCGGAGGTCGAGGACTGGCTGCTGCCCTTCCTCGCCGAGGACGAGGCGGCCGGCGCCCTGCTCGACGCTCCGACCGCGGCCCGGGCGGAGTCGCTGGGCCGGGCGCTCGCCGAGCGCACCCACCAGGTCAGCACCGTGGTGCAGGACATCCAGCGGGGCGTCAGCGAGGGAGCGACGAAGGTGGCGGAGGCGCTGCGCATCCGCAAGTGAGGGGCGCCGAGGAGCCGGAAACGGTGGAGCCCCGGGTCGTGTAAGCTCGCGGGAGCCAGTTTTTCGTAAGCGGCCGCCCGTCGGGCGGTCGACCCCCTGAACGTTGTGAGGTCTTCGTGGGTTCTGTCATCAAGAAGCGTCGCAAGCGTATGGCGAAGAAGAAGCACCGCAAGCTGCTTCGCAAGACTCGCCACCAGCGTCGCAACAAGAAGTAGGCTCGCGCCTCTTCCCACTCGAGCGTCCGCCCTTCCGGGGTCGGGCGCTCGTCTGCGTTCACGGATCATCCCGGCGGCGCTCGTCGTCTCGGCGCCCGTCGCCGGGGCCGCCGTACACTGACCGCATGGTGGACGTGGAGCTGACGCTCGTGGGCAAGCCGGGCTGTCATCTCTGCGACGACGCGCGGACCGTGGTCGAGCAGGTGGTCGCCGACCTGGGCGCCGAGGCGTCGGTCGCCGTCTCGGAGGTGTCGATCCTCGACGATCCCGAGCTGCACGAGCGCTTCGTCGAGGAGATCCCGGTGGTGCTGATCGACGGGCGCGTGCACACCTTCTGGCGGGTCGATCCCGCGCGTCTCCGGCGGGCCCTCCTCGATCGCGGGTGAGCCTCGACCGGGCCGTCCGGACGGAAGCACGACCGCGACGTCCCTCTGACGGGGGACAGGACGGCTCGCGATAGCTCGCCTCTCGCCCTTACCCTCGTAGGGAGGAGTGCGCTCCTCCGTGCGCGGACGCAGATCGTCGCCCGTGGAGGAAGGAACCGCCATGCCGTCATCCCGCCGACTCGCCCTGCCCGCCGCCGCTCTCGCGGCGCTCGTGCTCGGCATGGCCCTCCCCGGAGCGGCCGTCGCGGCCCCCTCCGCCTCGACGGTCTCGACCACGGTCGAGCAGCCGGCCGCGACGACCATCCCCGGCGTGCCGGAGGATCCCGAGCAGCCGGGCGACGGCGGCTCCGACCCCGTTCCCGGCGTCCCCGAGGAGCCGTCCGTTCCCGGAGTGCCCGAGGAGCCGGCAGAACCCGAGCAGCCCGCTCCCGTCGACCCCGCGCCCGTGGACCCCGCGCCGGTCGATCCGGCACCGGTCGACCCCGCGCCCCAGCAGCCGAGCCAGCCCTCCACCGGCGGCGGATCCACCGGTGGATCGACCGGCGGCGGCTCGACCGGCGGCGGCCAGCAGGGCGGCTCCGGCGGCGGCCAGCCCTCCACCGGCGGCGGATCGTCCTCCGGCGGCTCCGGCTCCGGCGGCGGCACCACCGGCGGAGCGACGTCCGGCGGCACCTCCGGCGGCGGCACCACCACGTCCGGCACCGCCGGCTCCTCCGGTGCGGGCGCCGTCACTCCGGCGGCGTCGGCCCCCGGACGCACCGAGCTCGGCACCTCGACCGAGGGCGCGAAGCCGGCGGCCGGTGCCGCGACCGCGGACGTCTTCCTCACCCGGGAGCTCGCCGTGCAGCCGGAGGCGCTCACCGTCGAGCTCGCCCGCTTCTACGGCGTCGGCTTCTCGTACACCGGCTTCGCGAGCGGCGAGGCCGTCTCCGCGGTCCTCCGCGACCCGAACGGCACCAAGACCCCGCTGACCCTCGAGGCGGGGAGCGGCACCGCGACCGTGCCGACCGCGCTGATCACCAAGTCGGGCGCCTTCACGGTCGACCTCACGGGCGACCAGGGCTCCGCCGCCAAGGTCGTCTTCCGGCTCGCGCCCTCCACCGGCAACGGCCTCCTGCTCGAGCCGCGCGAGCTCGGCGACGGCAGCACCGAGGCGCCCCGCGGCGCCGTCTGGGGCTTCGACGCCGACGAGGAGGTCGCCGTGGGCGCCTTCGAGACCTCCGGGGCCCGCGCCGACCTGGCCGCCGGCGACGTCGCCGTGCAGTCCGACTCCATCGGCTGGGCAGAGCTGGCGCTGGGCGACGCGGTCATCGCCGACCCCGACCCCTCCGTCTACTGCGTCGTCGCCTTCGGCCGCGAGTCGCACCGCACGGCAGCCGTGACCGTCTCCTACCGTGACAGCGACACCACGGCCGCACCGTGGGAGGCGCAGCAGGTCTGCGGCACCGCGATCAGCGCCGCGCGCACCGCCTTCATCAGCACGGCCGCCTCGGCGGGACCGGCCGGCATCACGCCGACTACCGCGCTGATGATCGGCGGCGGTGCGGTCGCCGCGTCGCTCGTCGCCTGCGCGGCCGTCCTGGTCGTGATGCGCCGCCGGCGCATGAACACGGACCTCTTCATCGGCGGACCGCTGCCGCGCACGCAGAGCGACTGACGCGTCCGGAGGACGAGGGAAGGCCCGCGGGACGCGATCCCGCGGGCCTTCCCTCGTCCTCTCCCGGCGCTCAGCCGGCCGCGGTGAAGCGGAGGAGGATCGTCCGCGCCTCCGGCCGCAGCTGGAAGTCGGGCCACACGTCCGGACCGCACGCGCGGGAGCCCAGGCCGTGCTGGGCGGCGTCGATCACGAGGACCGCGCGCTCCGATTCCGGCAGCTCGTGCGGGTGCGCGGCGGCCGTGATCTCCTGCGGCGTGTGCCGCGCCAGGGTGAAGCCGGGGAGGCGCCCGTGCAGGTCGCGCGCGGCTTCGATGCGGAGGCGGGGCGAGCCCGCCTCCGTCAGCGTCAGCTCGCGCACGCTGCTGCGGTGACCGCTCTCCTGCGGGCGGGCGTACGGAGTCGTCAGCCGGTCCATCTCCGCCGTGAAGCGCCCCACCCGCGCGGCCCGGAGGCTGTCGGGGTAGGACTCGAGCGGGCCGGTGCCGAACCACTCCGCGCCGTCGATCGACGCGGGCAGGTCGATCCGGATGCCCAGCCGCGGCCAGACGGAGTCCCAGCCCCGGGTCGGCACGAGGTCGACGCGGAGGACCGTGCTCTCCCCGTCGACGCTCCAGCGCTCCTCCATCAGGAGTCCCGCATCGAGGTCCGCGGCCGAGAAGCGGGTCACGCGGCGGAGCCCGGCGGAGGCGTCCACCTCCTGCACGCGGCCGACCAGGCGGTCGAGTCCGGCCTCGCGCCAGCGGGCGGCGGAGGAGGGGGCCGGCGTCCCGCGGCCGTCGCCGTCGTACGGGTCGCCGGTGACGTAGCCGGGGAAGCCCGCGCCCTCGTCGTTGTCGGTCGGGGCGCGCCAGAGCTCGGCGCGCGGTCCGTCGACGGGCAGGCCGGCGAGGGAGGCGAGCCGGCCGTCGCGGAACCGCGCGACTCCGAGCGCGCCGCCCTCGAGGGGCGGAGCGGCGCGGACGGCGCGGGTCCACGCGGGCACCGCCGACGGCGCGGCGAGGAGGTGCTGACCGGTGGAGAGCACGTGGCCCTCCTCCGCCCAGGCGGTCGGGGCGTCGAGGACCGCGTCGACGGTGAGCCAGGTCTCGCCGCCGGGGCGCACGTCGAGCGGGGGGAGCTCCACGTGCACGGCGTCGCCGGCCGCGATGACCGGGGCGTCGAGCCCTCCCTCCGCGGTGACCCGCCCGTCCCGCTCGACCCGCCACGCGAAGCGCAGATCGGCGGTGGAGGCGTCGTGTCGGCGGTTCTCGATGACGACGCCGTCGCCGCGGACCGTGAGGCGCACCGGAGCGACGATCTGCTTCCACTCGAACAGGCCCGGGCTGGGCGTGCCGTCGGAGAGCACCATGCCGTCCATCACGAAGTTGCCGTCGTGCACCACCTCGCCGAAGTCGCCGCCGTACGCGTAGTACTCGACGCCCTCCGGCGTGCGCGCCCGCAGGCCGTGGTCGCGCCACTCCCAGACGAAGCCGCCGTGCAGCCGCGGGAAGCGGTCGACGAGGTCCTCGTACTGGTCGATCGCTCCCGGGCCGTTGCCCATCGCGTGCACGTACTCGCAGAGCAGGAAGGGCTTGGAGCGCTGCCGAGCGGACTCGCCGGGGGAGCAGCCGAGCAGCGGAGTGAGCGAGCCGTCGGTGCCGATCCGCTCGGTCTCGGGGATCGAGGAGTACATCCGCGAGTACACGTCGGTGTACGCGCCGGTGTAGTCGCCCTCGTAGTGGACGGGGCGCTCGGGGTCGCGGCCGTGCACCCAGGCGGACATCGCGGCGAGGTTAGCGCCGGTGCCCGCCTCGTTGCCGAGGGACCAGAGCACGATGCTCGGGTGGTTCTTGTCGCGCTCGACGGTCCGCTCGATGCGGTCGAGGTAGGCCTCTCGCCAGGCGGGGTCGTCGCTGGGGTTGCCCGCCCAGCCGACCCGCTCGAAGCCGTGGGTCTCGAGATCGCACTCGAGGACCACCCAGAAGCCGAGCTCGTCGGCGAGGTCGAGCAGACGGGGATGCGGCGGGTAGTGGCTGGTGCGGATGGCGTTCACGTTGAAGCGCTTCATCATCGCGAGGTCCTCGCGGGCGGAGTCCTCGTCGAACGCTCGACCGCGGTCGGGGTGCGTCTCGTGGCGGTTGACTCCATGGAAGACGACGCGCTCGCCGTTGACCAGGAAGCGGTCGCCGCGGATCTCGACCGTGCGGAAGCCGAGCCGCAGCGAGACCGTCTCGCCGGCGGAGGCGAGCGTCGCGTCGTAGAGGCGCGGAGCCTCCGCCGACCACGACTCGACCTCGGGGACCTCGATCGCGGCGATCTCCTCCGCCGAGGCCCAGACCGTCTCGATCCCGAGCCCGGGCACGCGCAGCGTCAGCGGGAACGCGTCGGCCGCGGCGGTCACCTCCGCCTCGATGCGGCCCGCGCCGCCGACGAAGGAGGAGCGCAGCCACACGTCCTCGATCCCGCCGACGGGGCGCGCGAGCAGGTGCACCGAGCGGAAGATCCCCGGCAGCCACCACTGGTCCTGGTCCTCCACGTAGCTCGAGGCCGACCACTGGTGCACGCGGACCACGACGAGGTTCTCGCCCGGGCGGACGACGCCGGTGACGTCGAACTCCTGCGCGAGCCGGCTGCCGGAGCCGATCCCGATCTCGACGCCGTTGACCCAGACGCGGTAGCGGGACTCGACCCCGTCGAAGCGCAGGACGACCGCCTCGGCGGAGTCCCACTCCTCCGGGACCACGACAGTGCGGCGGTAGTCGCCTGTCGGGTTCGCGTCCGGCACGAACGGCGGCTCGGTCGGGAACGGGAACTGCACGTTCGTGTAGACCGGCAGTCCGTAGCGCCCGTCGCCCTGCAGCACCCAGTGCGAGGGCACGGGCATCAGGTCCCAGCCGGAGTCGTCGAACGACTCGTCCCCGACGGCGTCCACGCCCTCGCCCTCCGGCAGCACGCCGGCGCCGCCCGGGGTCCCCGGAGCGGCGGGGAGCAGGCGGAAGCGCCACTCCCCGTCCAGCGGGAGCGCCGGGGCGTCGGTGTGCAGCCACGAGCGGGGGGCCCGGCGGCGGCCGGAGCCCGGTCCGGTGTCCGTCAGGTAGTGGGAGGTCGTCGGGGGAGTCGTCACTTCACGGAGCCTTCCGTCAGGCCGCCGCGCCAGAAGCGCTGCAGCACGATCATGGCGATGGCGAGCGGGATGATCGACAGCAGGACGCCGCCGGTCGTCAGCTCGTAGAACTCGGGCAGGCGGTCGACCTGTCCGAGCCAGTTGTTCAGTCCCAGTGTGATCGGGAACAGGTTCGTGTCCGAGAGCATCACCAGGGGCAGGAAGTAGTTGTTCCAGATCCCGACCAGCTGGAAGAGGAACACGGTGACCAGCGCGGGAGTCAGGATGCGCAGCCCGAGCGTGTGGAAGATCCGCAACTCCCCGGCGCCGTCGATGCGCGCCGCCTCGATGATCGCGGTGTCCACGGTCGCCTGAGCGTAGATCCGGCAGAGGAACAGCCCGAACGGCGAGACGAGCGAGGGGATCAGCACGCTCCAGTAGGTGTTCGCGATGCCCATCTGGCTGAAGAGCAGGAACAGCGGCAGAGCGGTCGCGGTGCCCGGCACCAGGACGCCCGCGAGGATCGTCCCGAACACGAGCCTGCTGCCGCGGAACTCGTACTTGGCCAGCGCGTAGCCGCCCGCCGCGGCGAGGTAGGTCGCGAGCAGGGCGCCCACTCCGGCGTAGAGGACGGAGTTGAGGAACCAGCGGACGAAGATGCCGTCGCCGTAGGTCAGCACCTGTGTCAGGTTGTCCCAGAGCGCGAACGTCGGGGCGAACCAGAAGCCGTAGGTGGCGAAGAGGTCCTCGGTCGTCTTGGTCGCCGCGACGACGACCCAGTAGACGGGGATGAGGAAGTAGACCGCCACGACGACGAGGATCGCGGTGACGATGATGGTCGAGGCGCGGTTGCGGCCGGCCGAGCGGTCGGGCCCGCGTCCGGCCTTCACGGGGCGGTCGGCGGTGACGACTCCGGTGGTCGTGGTCGGCGGGGTCTCGGTGCGGCTCATGACGACCTCCTGTTCGAGATCGAGAGGAACGTGAAGGAGAGCAGGAACGCGACCAGCGCGATCAGGACGGCCTGGGCGGCGGCGACGTTGTAGTCGTTGTAGGCGAAGGCCGTGGTGTACGCGCTGAGGTTCGGCGTGTACTGGCTGTCGATCGCCGGAGCGACCGTCTTCAGCACCTGCGCCTCGGCGAACAGCTGGAGCGTTCCGATGATCGAGAAGATCGTCGTCAGCACCAGCGCGGGGCGGATGAGCGGCAGCTGGATGCTGCGGGCGACGCGCCAGGTGGAGGCGCCGTCGACCTTCGCCGCCTCGTAGAGCTCGACCGGGATCGCCTTGAGCTGGGCGACGATGATCAGCATGTTGTAGCCGGTGTAGCTCCAGAGCGAGATGTTCGCGATCGACCAGAGCACCGTGTCCGCACCGAGGAAGTCGGGCTGGAGCCCGACCACGTTCGCCGCGTCGATGAGCGGGCTGAGGCCGGGCACGTAGAGGAAGGACCAGAGGATCGTCGCGATCACTCCGGGCACTCCGTAGGGGAGGAAGTAGGCCGCACGGAAGAAGCCGGGGAACTTCGCCGACGCCGACTCGAGCATCAGCGCGAGGACGGTGCAGAGCGCGATCATCACCGGCACCTGGACGATGCCGAAGAGGAACATCCGCCCGATGGAGGCGATGAAGTTGCCGTCGGCGAGGGCCTGCGCGTAGTTGTCGAAGCCCGCGAACCCGCTGGTGACCCCGGCCTCGCCGAAGAGGCCGGAGCGCGTCACCTTCGTGAAGCTGGAGCCGACGGCGACGACGATCGGGACGATGAACGTGAGGACGAACAGGGCCAGGAAGGGTCCGAGGAGGATCCACGGGGCGCGGGCGACCGCGCGGCTGCGCCGGGGCGCGCCCGGCGTCCGCGTGGTGGCCGCGAGCGCGGCGGCGGCGGGGGAAGTCGTGGTGGTCATGCGGAGGCCCTCCTGATGCTCAGGCCCTTGTTCTCGAAGACCGTGATGATCTGCTGCTCCGCCTCGGCGACCGCGTCCACGAGCGAGAGCCCGGACGCCTTCTTCCGGAAGCCGTCGCTGAGGATGTTGAAGGACTGCTGCGTGACGGGCCACCAGGACCAGTCCGGGTTCTGCTCCTTCGATGCGGGCACGAGGACGTCCTCGTTGTAGTTCTGCCCGCTGAAGAAGTCGCTCGGACCCTTGCGGGCCGTGCCGATCTCGCCGACCGCGGGAGACCAGCCGATGCCGCTGTTGGCGATCATCGCGTCGATGCCCTCCTGCGTGGTGGTCATCCAGACGGCGAACTCGATCGCCTCCTCCGGGTGCTTGCTGCTCGAGAACACCGCCGCAGTCGATCCGCCGAGGAAGCTCGAGCCGAAGCCGGTGTCGCCCCAGACGGGCATGGGAGCAGCGCGCCACTTGCCCGCGCCTCCGCTGACCCCCTCGATCAGGGCGTCGCCCCAGCTGCCGGTGGCGCAGGAGGCTATGCCGCCCTTCGCCGCGGCCGCGAACCACGCGGGGGAGTAGGCGCCGTAGCCGGTCTGCACCAGGTCCTGGTCGATGGCCGTGTCGAAGAAGGAGGCGACGCGCGTCGTGGCGTCGTCGGTCATGTCGATGACCCAGCCGTCCTCCTCCGGGCGCAGCCACTGCGCACCGGCCTGCGTCGCGAACGCGGCGAAGACCGAGGCGTCGGCGAGGGGGAAGCAGTCGATGTAGGAGCCGGCTCCGCGCAGCTCCGTCGCCACCGCTGCCCAGTCGTCCCAGGTCGTCGGCGGCTCCGCACCCACCTTCCCGAACACCTCGGCCTGGTAGAAGAGCGCCATCGGGCCGCTGTCCTGCGGGATGCCGTAGACGCCGCCCGTGTAGCTGACCTGGCCCCAGAGCGTGGGGTCGTACAGGTCGCGGTACTGCTCGACGCCGTACCGGGTGAGGTCGACCAGGCCGTTGACGAGCATGAACTCGGGGACGGAGCGGATCTCGACCTGGCCGAGGTCCGGCCCGCCGCCCGCGGCGAGGGCCGAGTAGAGCTTCTGGTACCCGCCCGCGTTGCCGCCGGGGATCCAGACGGCCTCGACCTGGATCTCGGGGTGCGAGGCGTTCCAGACGTCGCAGACCTTCTGCAGGTCCTTCAGCCAGCCCCAGTACTGCAGGCGGACCGGGCCGGTGGCCGGGGCGATCGTCGGCGCCGTGTTGACCGAGACGGTGCCCGGTGTCGCGCAGGCCGTCAGGCTCCCGAGTGCCGCGGTGCCGAGACCGGCGGCGATGAGCTGTCTCCGGGTGAACGGATGCATCTTCCCTCACTTCGTCGTGGTGGAGAGCCGGGGAGTCTCACCCGGCGATGATCGGGACGCTACCACGAATTCGAGTAGGTACTCGAAATTGGCGGCACTGCTCCTCCGCCGCCGCTACGCTGGCCGTTCGAGGGGCACGGCGAGGCGCCTCCAGTGCTGAGGAGGGGTCGATGGCGGAGGCGACGAGGCGACGCGGCCCGTACGCGAAGTCGGCCGAGCGCCGCCGCGCCATCATCGAGGCCGCCCACCAGGTCTTCGCCGCGCGGGGCTACGCCCGCGGCTCCCTCCAGGAGGTCGCCGACCGCGTCGGGCTCAGCCAGACGAGCCTCCTGCACTACTTCCCGTCGAAGACCGACCTGCTCTTCGCGGTCCTCGAGCACCGCGACCTGATCACGGGCGACGGTTCCTCGCCGCCGGACCCGGAGGAGGGGCTGGTCGCCGGCATCCTGCGGCAGACCCGCTACAACGAGACGGCGCCCGGAGTGATCGAGCTGTACGCCGTGCTCTGCGGCGAGTCGACGACGCAGGAGCACCCGGGGCGCGACTTCTTCGCCGCGCGGTTCCGCCGCCTCCGCAGCGAGTACGCGGCCGAGCTGCGCGAGCTCCAGGCCGCCGGGCGCCTGCGCGAGGGGTCCGATCCGGAGCGGGTAGCGGCGTCGATCATCGCGCTCTGGGACGGCGTGCAGCTGCAGTGGCTGCTTGAGCGCGACGCGGTGGACATGGTGGCGTGCCTGGCCGACTACCTCGACCTCGTGGTGCTGCCGGCTCCCTAGCCGCTGGCGCGAGGGAACCCCGGCCCGTCGAGGGGACCGGCCGTCCGCGGCGGTCTCGATGGTCCGGGGTTCCCGCGACCGTGGTGCGCGCCTAGGGCAGCAGGCGGGTCGGGCCGCGGAACAGGTAGGTGACCTCGCGGAGGTTCGCCTGGTTCAGCATCAGCATGATCACGCGCGAGAGGCCCATGCCGAAGCCGCCGTGCGGCGGGACGCCGTAGCGGAAGAAGTCGAGGTAGAACTCGAGCTCCTCCGGGTCGAGGCCCTTCTCGCGGGCCTGCTCGACGAGGACGTCGACGCGGTGCTCGCGCTGCGCTCCGGTCGAGATCTCGACGCCGTTGTAGATGAGGTCGTAGCTGTTGGTGATCGTCCCGTCGCCCTCGCGGCGCATGTGGTAGAACGGCCGGATGCTCGACGCGTAGTCGGTGAGGAACACGAAGTCGTGCCCGAACTCCTCCTGCACGTAGGCCGCGATGCGGCGCTCGCCCTCGGGGTCCATGTCGTCGTCGGCGCGGGGCACCTCGTAGCCGCGCTCGGCGACGATGCGCTTGGCCTCGGCGAGCGGGATGCGCGGGAACGGCGTGGTCGGGACGGTCAGGTCGATGTCGAAGAGCGCCTTGACCTCGGCGCCGTGCTTCTCGACGACGGCGGTGAGGCCGGCGACCATCAGCTGCTCGTGCAGCTCCATGACGTCCTCGTGCGAGTCGATCCAGGAGACCTCGGCGTCGACGCTCGTGAACTCGGTCGCGTGACGCGAGGTGAAGCTCGGGTCGGCGCGGAAGGCGGGGCCGACCTCGAAGACCTTGCCGAAGCCGGCGGGCTGCGCCATCTGCTTGAAGAACTGGGGGCTCTGCGCCAGATAGGCCTTCGTCTCGAAGTACTCGACCTCGAAGAGCTCGGCCCGCGACTCCGAGGCGCTCGCCATGAGCTTCGGGGTGTGGATCTCGATGAAGTCGTGCTCGATCCAGTACGTGCGCAGCGCGTGCTCGAACGTGGTCTGCACGCGGGCGATGAGGTTCTGCTCGGGACGGCGCAGGTCGAGGAAGCGCCAGTCCATGCGCTTGTCGATGCCGGAGTCGGGTGCGATCGGCGCCTCCGGGATCGACGCGGCGACGACCTCGAGCGTCTCGAGCTTGACCTCGATGCCGCCGAGCTTCACGCGCTCGTCGTGCTTGAGCGCGCCGGTGACAGTGATGAAGGAGCCCTGGGCGAGGCCGGAGATCTCCTCGGTGATCGCGAGGCGTGCAGCCGACGCGTCGTCGCCCTCGACGGCCTCGCGCACGGCCGGGTTCACCAGCTGCACGGCACCCGACTCGTCGCGCAGGACGACGAACTGCACCTTCTTCTGGTCGCGCACGGTCTCGACCCAGCCGGACACGCGGACGGGTCCGTCCTCGAGCGCGGCGAGCTTCTTGACAGTGGTTCGGGGGAGGCGGGTCTCGTCGGTCACGGTAGGGGAGTCTACTCGGGGGCCGCCGGGCGGGCGCGGAGCAGGAGCACGCGCCGGCCCGCGGCCTCCGGCGCGGCACGAAAGGGGGTGCAGTCGGTCCCCCTGCGTGCTCCGGCGTCGGGCTAGCATCGCGGAGCGAGCGCGCGGGCTCGAGAGGATCCGAGGGGGATGTGCCATGGCGGGACCGGGATTCGCGGTCATCGACTTCGAGACGACGGGGGTCCGTCCCGAGCGGGGCGACCGCGTCATCGAGGTCGCTGTCGTCCATCTCGATGCGGAGGGGCGCTTCGAGGCGGCGTTCGAGACGCTCGTGAACCCGGACCGCGATCTCGGCGCGCAGAGGATCCACGGCATCTCGGCGCGCGAGATACTGGACGCACCGTCCTTCGCCGCGATCGCCGCCGATCTGCTGGCACATCTCGACGGCCGGGTGGTCGTCGCCCACAATGCGAGCTTCGAGCGGCGGTTCCTGACAGCGGAACTGGCCCGATTCGGCGTCGAGACGGCACTCTCGAGCGAGATGCTGCTGTGCACGATGCAGCTCGCACGCGAGTTCCTGCCGGGTGCGGGGCGCTCGCTCGCCGACTGCTGCGCCGCGTTCGACATCCCGCTGGAGAACGCTCACCGAGCCGTCGTCGATGCGACCGCCACGGGCCGCCTGCTCGCGGAGTACATCGCCGTCTCCGGTGGTCGCGACCGCTGGGACGATCACCTGAGAGAGGCACTCGCCTACGGCTGGCCTCCTGTTCCGCGGAGGCGCACACTGTGGACGCCCCGACCCGCGACCGCCGTGGCTCCCGCCTCCTTCCTGGAGCGCGTCGTCCAGCGGATGCCCGACCACTCCGGACCCGTGGAGCACGGCGAGTACCTCGCCCTCCTGGACCGCTGCCTCCTGGACCGCGTCATCTCGGCGCACGAGGAGCGCGAACTGGTCACCGCGGCCGACGACCTCGGAATCGGTCGTGCGGTCGTGCGCGTCCTCCACGACCGCTACTTCGACGACCTGACCGCGGTCGCCTGGTCGGACGGCGTCCTCGCCGACGACGAGCTGATGGACCTCGCGACTGTCGCCGATCTGCTCGGCATCGATCACGAGCGGCTCGTCGCGGCCACGGAGCCGCGGGACGCCGTCGAACAGCCCGCGCCCGTCGTCGACCGCTTCTCGCTCGAGCCGGGCGACCTCGTCGTCCTGACCGGGGAGATGCGCCGGACCCGCCAGGAGTGGACGACCGTCCTCGAGGACTGCGGGCTGATCGCCCACCCCGGAGTGACGAAGAAGGTCAAGCTGGTCGTCGCCGCCGATCCCGACTCCCTGTCCGGCAAGGCGAGGAAGGCCCGCGACTACGGGATCCCCGTCGTGAGCGAGGACGGCCTCGCCGCCCTCCTGCGCGCATGAGCGCCGCACTGATCACCGGCGCGTCCTCCGGCATCGGCCTCGCCTTCGCCCGGGCGTTCGCGCGCCGCGGCTGGAGTCTCGTCCTCGTCGCCCGCAGCGAGCAGCGCCTCCAGGAGGCGGCGGCCGGACTGCGCGGCCTCGGCGCCGCGGCGGTCGAGGTCCTGCCCGCGGACCTCGGCGACCGCGAGCAGGTCGAGCGCGTGCGCGCGCGGCTCGTCGATCCGGCCCGACCGGTCCGCGTCCTCGTCAACAACGCCGGCTTCGGGATCGACGGGACCTTCGCCGAGCCGGACGTCGCCGCCCAGGACCACGCCTTCGAGGTGATGGTGCGCTCGGTCGCCGTGCTCTCGGGCGCGGCGGCGGAGGCGATGACCACCCGCGGCCGCGGCGCGATCCTCACGGTGTCGAGCGTCGCGGGCTTCGTGCACCTCGGCCCCTACTCCGCGGTGAAGGCGTGGGCGACCGCCTTCGCGCAGTCGCTGGCCGTCGAGCTGCGCGGCACCGGCGTCCGCTCGGCCGCGCTCTGCCCGGGCTGGGTGCGCACCGAGTTCCACGAGCGGGCGGCGATGGACACCTCCTCCATCCCCTCCTTCCTCTGGCTCGATGCGGACGCGGTGGTGGAGGAGTTCCTCCGCGACGTCGCGCGCGGCTCCGTCGTCTCGGTGCCGTCGGTGCGCTTCGGGGTCCCGATGGCCGTGGTACGGCACCTGCCCGGACCGCTCGTGCGGCGGCTGTCGGCGGCGGTCTCGGCGCGGCGCTGAGGCTCCGCTCAGGTCCGGCTCAGGCGACCCTTTTCCCGGCGTTCCCCCACGCCGCGTTCCGTACACTTGACGCTCGTGGTTGCCGATCAGATCCATCTCGTGCGGCACGGCGAGGTGTTCAACCCCGACCGGGTCCTCTACGGGCGACTCCCGAACTTCCGGCTCTCGGATCTGGGCCACCGCATGGCCCGCTCCGCCGCCGACGACCTGCTCGAGCGCCGGCGCCACGTCACCGCGCTGATCGCCTCGCCGCTCCAGCGCACGCAGGAGTCCGCGCAGCCGATCTCGCAGGCGTTCGAGCTCGAGATCCGCACCGATGAGCGGGTGATCGAGCCGAGCAACCGCTTCGAGGGGAAGTCCCTCGCCGCGCGCAGCTCCGCCCTGCGGAACCCCAAGCACTGGCCCTGGCTCCGCAACCCCTTCGAGCCCAGCTGGGGCGAGCCGTACCTCTCCATCTCGGCGCGGATGTACGCGGCGATCGAGTCGGCGTGGGAGAGCACGGAGGAGGGCGACGCCGCGATCGTCAGCCATCAGCTCCCCATCTGGACGGTCCACCGCGCCCTCGCCGGCGAGCGCCTCTTCCACGATCCGCGCAAGCGCCGCTGCGCGCTCTCGAGCATCACGACCCTCGAGCGGCGCGGGGACGGCTTCGTCGAGGTCGGCTACTCCGACCCGGCCGCCGGCCTGCAGGGCCTGGCCACCGACGTGGGAGCGGTCTGATGCGCCGGACGGGGCGGCTCCGCGCAGCGGGCGTCCTCGCGCTGGCCGCCGCGCTCGCGCTGACGGGCTGCTCCGAGGATCCGCTCGCCGACCAGTACCGCAACGGCAGCAACAAGGGCTACATCTCGGGGGACGGCACCGTCACCGAGATCGCCGCCGCCGACCGGGACGACCCCATCGTCTTCTCCGGCACCGACGAGACCGGCGCCACCATCGACTCCGCCGACCTCGCCGGGCAGGTCGTCGTCGTCAACTTCTGGTACGCCAGCTGCGCCCCGTGCCGCGCCGAGGCCGCGGACCTCGAGACGGTGAACACGGAGTTCGCCGACAAGGGCGTGTCGTTCGTCGGCGTCAACGTGCGCGACCAGGCCCCCACCGCAGCCGCCTTCGCCGAGACCTTCGGGCTCGGCTACCCCTCCATCGTCGACACCGACTCGTCGGTGCAGCTCGCCTTCACCGGCACCGTCCCGCCGAACGCCGTGCCCACGACGCTCGTCCTCGACAGGGAGGGGCGCGTCGCGTCGCGCATCCTCGGCCAGCTCCAGGAAGCGTCGATCCTCTCGACCCTCGTGGGCGACACGCTCGCCGAGGGGGAGTAGCGGCGTGGGCGACATCGTCGTCAGCGGTCAGCTCCTGCTGGCCGTGCCGATCGCGCTCCTGGCCGGGCTCGTGTCCTTCGCGTCGCCCTGCGTGCTCCCGCTGGTGCCCGGCTACCTCGCCTACGTCGGCGGATTCACCGACGCCGACGAGCGGGCGGCCCGCGGACGCCGCCGGGTCGTGCTGGGCGTCCTCCTCTTCGTGCTCGGATTCTCGCTGGTGTTCGTCCTCTACGGGGCGGCGGCGGGCACGGTCGGCTTCTGGCTGCGCCAGTACACCGACCTGATCACCCGCGTCCTCGGGCTCGTCGTGATCGCGATGGGGCTCGTCTTCATCGGGCAGTTCTCGTTCCTCCAGCGCACGCTCCGGCCCGGGATCCGTCCCGCCACCGGGCTGATCGGAGCGCCGCTGCTCGGCATCGTCTTCGGCGTCGGCTGGACGCCCTGCCTCGGCCCGACGCTGAGCTCGATCCTCGCCCTCAGCTACGGCGTGGGCTCGCCCTGGCGCGGCGCCCTCCTCGCCCTGGTCTACTGCCTCGGACTCGGCATCCCCTTCCTCCTCGTCGCCTTCGGCTTCAGCTGGGTGACCAGCACGCTCGCCTTCGTGAAGCGCCACATCCGCGTGGTCAACATCCTCGGCGGCGCCGCCCTCGTCCTGATCGGAGTCCTGATGGTCACGGGCATCTGGAACACCCTCGTCTACGGATCCCTCTCGGCGGTGATCGATGGCTTCCAGCCGGCGATCTGAGCCCGAGGAGAGCACGCGCCGCCCCGACGAGGCCGCGCAGCGGAGGACGGACGCCTCCTTCCGCCCCGCCGACCACTACGACTCCGACGGCACCGTCACGCAGCCGGCGCTCGGGTTCACCGGCTGGCTCCGCTGGATGTGGCGCCAGCTCACCAGCATGCGCACGGCGCTGTTCCTGTTGCTGCTGCTGGCGATCGCGGCGGTCCCCGGATCGCTCGTGCCGCAGCGCTCCTCCGACCCCAACGGCGTGACCCAGTACTTCGTCGACAACCCCGACCTCGCGCCCCTGCTCGACAAGGTGCAGGCGTTCGACACCTACACCTCCGCCTGGTTCTCGAGCATCTACCTGCTGCTGTTCGTCTCCCTGATCGGCTGCATCGTCCCGCGCACGCGCCACCACTTCCAGGCGATGCGGTCGCGCCCGCCGCGCACCCCCGCGCGCCTGCAGCGCCTCGCCGGCTACACCGTCCGCGAGGTCGAGGGCGCGACGGAGGAGGAGGCCGTCGCCTCCGCCCACTCCGTCCTGCGCCGGGCGGGCTACCGCGTCGAGCGCTACGACGACCCGCGCGGCCGCTGGTCGAGCGTCTCGGCCGAGCGCGGCTACCTCCGCGAGACCGGCAACCTGGTCTTCCACTCCGCCCTGGTCGGCATCCTCGTCGCCGTCGGAGTGGGCGGCGGGTTCGGCTACAGCGGGCAGCGCGTGCTGGTCGAGGGCTCCCAGGGGTTCGCGAACAACCTCGCGGCCTACGACTCCTTCAACCCCGGCCGCTTCTTCGACAGCAGCCAGCTCGACCCGTACCAGCTGACCCTCGACAGCCTCGACGTGAAGTACGAGGAGCAGAACCAGTCGGCGCTCGGCCAGCCCGTCGACTTCACCGCGAACGTCACGACCTCCGAGCGCGGCGGGGGCACCGAGGACCGCACGATCAAGGTCAACGACCCGCTGGCGATCGGCGGCACGAACGTCTACCTCCTCGGCAACGGCTACGCCCCGACGATCACGGTCCGCGACCCCTCCGGCCGGGCGATCTTCACCGACTCGGTGCCTTTCCTCCCGCAGGACGCGAACCTGACCTCCGTCGGCGTCGTCAAGGTGCCGGACGGGCTCTCCGAGCAGCTGGGCCTCACCGGCTTCTTCTACCCGACGCAGGACACGCTGGCCTCCGGGGCCTCGACCTCGATCTTCCCCGACCTGCAGTACCCCGTGCTCTCGCTGAACGTCTTCTCGGGCGACCTCGGCCTCGACGGGGGAGTGCCCACGTCCGTCTACGTGCTCAACACCGACTCGCTGACCCGGCTCACCGGCGGCACCACCGGCGTCGCGCCGATCACCCTCAAGCCCGGCGACACGGCCGAGCTCCCGAACGGGCTCGGCAGCGTGACCTTCGACAACACGGGCGCCGACCCGACGCGGATCGGCACCGACAGCGTCAAGCGCTTCGCCTCGTTCGACATCCACCACGACGCGACCCAGGGGTGGGTGCTGCTCTTCGCGATCCTCGTGCTCGCCGGACTCCTCACCTCGCTGTTCGTCCCGCGGCGCCGCGTGTGGGTGAAGGCGACCGCCCAGGACGACGGCGGCCTCCTCCTCGAGTACGCGGGACTCGCCCGCGGCGAGGACCCCCAGCTGGTGCGCGCCGTGCGGACGATCGCCGACCGGCACGCCCCGCTCGACTGACCCGCCTCCCGGACGCCCCGGAGGCCCCTCCACAGGCGCCGCCCGGCTGGGCAGGGGCCGAGTCTGTGCAAGCGCGAAGGGGCGGGCGGGGCGGCGAGCGATTACCCTGAGGAGGTGATCGCGACCCTCTCGCAGTACTCGGTGCTGTGCCTCTCCTCCGCCATGGGCATCTACGCCATGGCGTTCGTCTTCTTCGCGATCGACCTCGCCCGCCGCGCCTCCCTGGCCGACGGCGAGTCGATCGAGGTCGTGCAGGAGGCGGAGCGCGTCGCCTCCGCGGCCGCCGCCGACCGCGCGGCCAGCGGCAAGGCCACCGTCGCCGCCGCAGGCTCCGGACGCACCGCGACGCTCTCCCGCATCGGCAGCCGCGTCGAGGACGAGGTCTACCGCGCCCCCGCCCGCTCGAAGACCATGCGCATCGGGTTCTCGCTCACGCTCCTCGGCTTCGTGCTCCACCTCGGCGCGACCGTCCTCCGCGGCGTCGCCGCCGGCCGCGTCCCCTGGGCGAACATGTACGAGTTCTCGATGACCGGGACGCTCATCATCATCGGCGTCTTCCTCGCCGTCCAGCTGCGCTGGGACCTCCGCTTCCTCGGAGCGTTCATCACCGGCCTCGTCCTGGTGCTCCTCGGCATCGCGACCGTCAACTACTACGTCGCCGTCGTCCCGCTCCCGCCGGCACTCCAGTCCTACTGGCTGGTCATCCACGTGCTCGTCGCGATCCTCGGCACCGCGTTCTTCGCCCTCGGCTTCGCGCTCTCGGTCACCCAGCTCCTCCAGGCCCGCCGCGAATCCTCCGGCGACAGCCCCCGCTCGGTCCTCCGCTTCCTGCGCACCCTGCCCAGCTCCCTCACCCTCGAGAACCTCGCCTACCGCGTCACGATTCTCGGCTTCATCCTCTGGACCTTCACGCTCATCGCCGGCGCCGTCTGGGCCGAGAAGGCCTGGGGCCGCTACTGGGGCTGGGACACCAAGGAGGTCTGGACCTTCATCATCTGGACCATCTACGCCGGCTACATCCACGCCCGCGCCACCCGCGGCTGGCGCGGCACCCCCTCCGCCTGGCTCGCCATCGTCGGCTTCGCCGCCGTCATGTTCAACTTCGGCGTCGTCAACGTGTTCTTCAAGGGACTCCATGCCTACTCCGGCCTCGACACCGGCATGTAATCGGGTCGGCGGGGCCTGGTGGGGCCCCTCGCGGCGTTGTCGGCGACGAACGTAGCTCCGCTACGCCCGACGCCTCCGCCTTGCGATCGGGTCGGCGGGGCCTGGCGGGGCCGCTCGCGGCGTTGTCGGCGACGAACGTAGCTCCGCTACGCCCGACCGCTCCGCCTTGCGATCGACCCCACCAGGCCCCGCCGACCGCCCACCAGGACACGCTTTGAGGACGGC
Organism: Rathayibacter sp. AY1E8; assembly: GCF_002931415.1. Classification (NCBI taxonomy): domain Bacteria; kingdom Bacillati; phylum Actinomycetota; class Actinomycetes; order Micrococcales; family Microbacteriaceae; genus Rathayibacter; species Rathayibacter sp. AY1E8. The sequence continues at coordinate 64,500 of NZ_PSVI01000004.1, read as the reverse complement.
TCCGCTTCGCGGTCGCCGCGGGGGCCTCCGCTTCGCGGTCGGGTCTGGCCGGGCTCCGCTTCGCGATCGGGTACCGGGTGGGCTCCGCTTCGCGGTCGGGTCCGGGTGGGGTCCGCCTCGCGGTGGGGTCCGGGTGGGCTGCGCTTCGCGGGAGGGCCGGGGGGACGGCGGCCGACCGGTCATGCTGATCGAGTAGCGAGCAGCGCGTATCGAGATCCCATGGCGCGAACGTGGAGCGAGTCGGTCGAGTTCCCGCAAATGGACGCGCATGGGCGGTGCCTGCTGATCGAGTAGTGCGCGGAGCGGGCGTGTCCTGCACAGGGGGCACGGGCGGGCTGCGGGCGGATCCGTGCCTGTCGGGTTGCGATGGTGGACGCGGGGGGCGACGGCGGACGGGTCAGACGGCGGTGACGACGTCGATGAGGTGGGGGGCGAAAGGGGCGTCGAGGGCGAGGACGACGCGGGTGCGGGCGTCGAAGGGGTGGACGCCGCGGTAGATGCCGCGGAGGTCGGCGACGGTCTGGCCGCGGCCGGGGCCGTGGGTGGCGTCGACAGTGACGTGGACGCGCGGGGCGGAGGTGAGGGCGACGGCGTCGACGGCGATCGCGGCGGCCATGGGGTCGTGCATCGCAGCGGTGCGCTCGCCGAAGTGGCCGACGTAGAAGTCGAAGTAGAAGTCGAGCGCCTGCCCGATGGCCTGCGCGAGGGGATCGGGCGACGCGAGCAGGACGGCGCGATCCTCCTCCGTCAGCAGGTGCCGCATGGTCACGTCCAGGGGCACGAGCGTGAGATCCCAGTCGGCCGCGACGACCTCGGCGGCGGCCGCAGGGTCGTGCCAGATGTTGGCCTCCGCCACGGCGGTCACGTTGCCGGGGACCAGCGCGGCTCCGCCCATCACGGTCACCGAGTGGACGAGGGACGCGATCTCCGGGTGCGCACGGAGGGCGAGCGCGAGATTCGTCAGCGGGCCGATCGCGACCAGCCGCAGCTCGCCCTCGTGCTCACGAGCGAGACGGAGGAGGAGGTCGGCCGGATCCTCGTCGACCGGCTCGCCGCCCTCGGGCAGCGCGACCCCGCCGATGCCGTCGTCGCCGTGCACGTGCGGAGATCCGCCGGCGTAGTCCTCCTCGAGGAAGTGGTGCGCCCCCACGGCGACCGGCACGTCGTCGCGGCCGGCCAGCGCGAGCAGGCCGAGGCTGTTGACGGCGGCCCGGCGGGCGTCGGTGTTGCCGCTGACCGTGCTGATCCCGACGAGGCGGGCCCGGGGCGAGCGGAGGAGGTACGCCAGGGCGAGCGAGTCGTCGATGCCGGTGTCGCAGTCGAGGAAGACGGGGACGGTCGATGCGCTCACGGTGCTCCGATGCTCGAGGGTGGGGGATGCGTCGGGCACCGGCGGCCGACGCTCCCATTCTGCCGCTCCTCGGACGCGGCGCCCGCCGCCGACGATCAGAGCAGCGCGTAGGAGTCGCGGAGCCGCGCCCGCCACCAGGCGAGCCGCTCCGGCGACACGGCGTGACGGGAGAGGAGCTCCTCCGAGACCTCCACGCGGCCGACGGGGATGCTGCCGTCGACCGGCCGCAGCGGCCGCTCCGTGACGTCCGCGGCGAGGAGGGACGCGGTGCCGAGTCCGCAGTCGAAGGGCAGCTCGGGGAGCGCCGCGGCCAGGGCGGCGCCCATGGCGAGTCCGACCGAGCTGTCGATCGCGCTCGAGACCACCGCCGGCAGCCCCGCCTCGGCGACGAGGGCCAGCGCCCGGCGCGTCCCGCCGAGCGGCTGGGCCTTCACGACCAGCAGGTCCGCGGCTCCGGCCCGGGCGACGGCGAGCGGATCGGCGGCCTTGCGGACGCTCTCGTCGGCGGCGATCGGGATGCCCATGTACTTCACCCGGTAGCGCAGCTCCGCCAGCTCGTCGACGCTCGCGCACGGCTGCTCGACGTACTCGAGGTCGGACTCCGCGAGGGCGTGGACGGCGTGCTCGGCCTCGTCGAGGTTCCAGCCGCCGTTCGCGTCCACGCGGATCCGGCCCTCCGGACCGAGCAGGCGGCGGACCTCGACGACCCGGGCCACGTCGTCGGCCAGCGTCTGGCCGCGCTCGGCGACCTTCACCTTCGCCGTGCGGCAGCCGTGGTAGCTCGCGAGCACGGCGGCGACCTCGTGCGGTGCGACGGCCGGGATGGTCGCGTTCACCGGGATGCGGTCGCGAAGCGGTGCCGGCTGCTCGCTCCAGCCGTAGTCGATCGCCGCCCGGAGCCACGCCGCCGACTCCTCTGCGCCGTACTCGAGGAAGGGCGAGAACTCGGTCCAGCCCTCGGGGCCGCGCACGAGCGCGATCTCGCGGTGGTCGACGCCGCGGAAGCGGGTGCGGAGCGGCAGAGCGACGACGCGGAGTCCCGCGTCGATCTCGCCGAGGGAGGGGAGCGGGGAGGCGGGCACGACGTCGTCCATCCGGCCATTGTCCACCGGCCGGGGCCACGCGGCGGCCACCCGCGCGCAGGAGGTCGGCGACGCGCGCGCAAGCCCCCGGGGTCCCTCCTCCGAGCGGCCGCCGAGGTGCCAGACTGACGAGGCTGCCGTTGGAGTCCGGAGGAGTGCGATGAGCCAGATGCCGATGAGCCCGCCGCCCGCGCCCGCCCCGGGCCCGACGCAGGGCTCCGTCCCCTCCCACCGCCCGCTCGGCAGGGGCGCCTGGATCGCGCTGGGCACGAGCCTCCTCGTGGGCGTCGTCTACACCGGCGTGCTCGGCACGCTCGTCGCCGTCGGAGTGGGCGGCGCGCTCGACTCCGCCGCCGGCAGCGCGTCGACGAGCGCTCCGTCCGAGCCGTTCGGCGACCCGACGGACGACCCGTTCGGCAGCGGGGACCCGTCCGATCCGCTCTACGACTACCCCGGCTACCAGGACGGCGACGCCGCGACGATACTCGGCCAGCCGTCCGCGGAGGACGTGCGCGCGAGTGCCGAGCAGGCCGTCGCGGCCGTCGAGGGCGCCGTCCCCGAGGAGTGGACCTCGGCCGACGACGAGTACTACGAGCAGTCGCAGAACGCCTACGGCGGGCCCTCCCTCCTCTACGACTACATCTCGGCGACCGAGTACGCCGCCGCCGACGTCTCGACCGACGCCGACAGGCAGGCGGCGGTCGACCGCTTCACCGCAGCGCTCGCGCCCCTCGGCTTCGACGACGTCGAGGTGGCCGACACCCCCGAGGAGTGGTCGGAGGCGGGCTACGAGCTCGACGGCGACCTCTCGGACGAGGAGGCCTCGGCCGCGCTCTGGATCGTCACCGCGCGCTCCTCCGCCGACCTCGTGCCCGCGATCGAGCTGGGCCTCGTCGACCTCGACGCCGATCCGACCGGCCTGGTCGCCGACATGCTCGACGGAGTAGGCCTCTCGCCGGACCCGCAGGGCGCGTTCCTGGCGGGGTACGCGAACGGGGTCCTCCAGGACGAGGACCGCGGCGAGTTCACCGACCGCCTCGAGGAGTACGGCGGAGTCGCCACGACCTGACCGGGCGCTACAAGCAAGCCCGTCCGCCCGCAAGCCCGAATTGGCGCACCGCCCGCGCCCTACGGTGAGGGGATGGCTGCACCCCGCTCGACCAGGCCCCTGCGCGACTACGCCGCGATCGGAGACGGTCGCACGGTCGCCCTGATCGCGAAGGACGGCAGCGTCGACTGGATGCCCGTCCCGGACCTCGGCTCCACCCCCGCCTTCGCCGCCCTGATCGACGCCGAGTCCGGCGGCTGCGTCGAGCTAACCCCCGAGGAGCCCGCCGAGGTCTCGCGCGCCTACATCCGCGACACGAACGTCCTCGAGACCACCTTCACCACCGAGTCGGGCACCGTCCGCGTGACGGACGCGCTCGTCACCGGGATCGCGGGCCGCCTCCCGTGGGCCGAGCTCGCGCGCCGCGTGGACGGTGTCGACGGCGAGGTGCGGATGCGGTGGGCCGTGCGTCCCGGAACGGGACTCGGCCGGTTCTCCCCGTGGATCCAGAACGCCGACGGCCGCTCGCTCATCCGCGCCGGAGACATCACCATCGGCGTCACCGGGCAGGAGCACGGGCCCGACGGCGACGACGCACCCTCCGGCGCCGGCGACGAGCTGACGGGCTCCTTCGTCGTGACCGCGGGGAAGGACGCCGTGCGGCACGTCCTGGTCGTGTCGGCCACGCACGACGAGCCGCTGCACTTCCCGGTCGCGAAGAACGTCGACCGCGGCATCGACCGCACCATCCGCAGCTGGCAGGACTGGTCGGAGGAGTTCTCCTACGACGGCCCGTGGTCCGAGGCCGTCCAGCGCAGCGCCCTCGCGCTCAAGCTGCTGATCTACTCGCCCACAGGAGCCATCGCCGCGGCCGCGACCACGTCGCTCCCGGAGTCGCCCAACGGCGGCAAGAACTGGGACTACCGCTTCGCCTGGGTGCGCGACGCCGCGTACACGATGCACGCGCTGGTGCGCTTCGGCCTGCGCGAGGAGACGCACGCCGCGCTGTCCTGGCTCCTCCGCACGATCAAGGAGCACGGGCCGGACCTGCACATCTTCTACGGACTCGACGGCTCCATGCCGACCGTCCTGGAGGAGTTCGACGTCCCGGGCTACGCCGGAATCGGCCCGGTCGTCGCCGGCAACGCAGCGCAGAGCCAGCTGCAGCTGGGCGTCTTCGGCGACCTCTTCGACATCTGCCGCATCTACGTCGACGAGGGCAACGTCCTCGACATCCAGACCGGTCGGCTCCTCGCCCGCGTCGCCGACACCACCTGCGACCTGTGGCGGAACCGCGATGCGGGCATGTGGGAGCTGGAGGAGGAGCAGCACTACACCTCCTCGAAGATGGGCTGCTGGCAGGCGCTCGACGCAGCCGTGCACCTGGCGGAGCTCGGCCAGGTCGCGGGCAGCCCCGACCGCTGGCGCTTCGAGCGCGACCGCATCCGCGAGTGGATCGAGGAGCACTGCTGGTCCGAGGAGCTCGGCTCCTACGTGATGTACCCGGGCAGCGAGGAGCTGGACGCCTCGGTGCTCCTGCACGCGCCCAGCGGCTACGAGCGCGGCGAGCGGATGATCTCCACCATCGACGCCCTGGTGAAGGAGCTCGGCCGCGGCGCGCTGCTGTTCCGCTACTCCGGCATGGAGGGCGAGGAGCACCCGTTCGTGGCCTGCTCGTTCTGGCTCGCCTCCGCCCTGGCCTGCGTCGGTCGGCACGACGAGTCGGTCGCCCTGATGGACGAGCTCGTCGCCACGGTCCCGAACGACGTCGGGATCATGTCCGAGATGATCGCGGTCGACGACCTGGCCTTCTGGGGCAACCTGCCGCAGGGGCTCAGCCACCTCGCGTTGATCAACGCGGCCATCACCATCGAGGAGCTGGCGCCGGAGAAGGTCGGCCGCGCGTAACCCCGCCGACGGCGTCCGCGCAACCCGTTGAGGGCCGGCTCCGAGGGGCGTAGACCGGTACCACCCCCTCGCACCGCACCCACAAGGAGCACCTCAGCATGGATCTCGGCATCAGCGGCCGCATCGCCCTCGTCACCGGAGGCGACTCCGGCATCGGCCTGGCCACGGCGCAGCTCCTCCTCGCCGAGGGCGCGACCGTCGTGATCACCGACAAGGACCAGGCGGAGCTGGACCGGGCCGCGGCCGGGCTCGACGCTCCGGAGGGCCGCCTGCACGCCTTCGCCGCCGACGTCACCAGCACGGAGCAGCTCGCCGAGCTGCACCGCCGGGTGGCCGGAGCGGTCGGCGCGATCGACATCCTCGTGCAGTGCGCCGGAGTCACAGGGGCGCAGGGCCTCTTCCACGAGATCGACGACGAGGGCTGGACCAGCACCCTCGAGGTCGATCTGCTCGGGCCTGTGCGGCTCGTGCGCGAGTTCCTCCCCGACCTCCGCACCGGAGGCTGGGGCCGGCTCGTGCTCACCGCCTCCGAGGACGCCGTGCAGCCCTACGACGACGAACTGCCCTACTGCGCCGCGAAGGCGGGCGTTCTCGCCTTCGCCAAGGGCCTCTCGCGCTCCTACGCGCAGGAGGGCCTGCTCGTGAACACGGTCTCGCCCGCGTTCATCCGCACTCCGATGACCGACGCGATGATGTCCAAGCGCGCCGAGCAGAGGGGCACCTCGGTCGACGAGGCGATCTCGTCCTTCCTCGACGAGGAGCGGCCGTACATGGAGCTGAAGCGCCGGGGCGAGGCCGAGGAGGTCGCAGCCGTGATCGCCTTCCTCTGCTCCGACCGCGCCTCGTTCGTGAACGGCTCGAACTACCGCGTCGACTCCGGATCCGTCGCCACGATCTGATCCCTGCAACCACGGGCCCCGCCCAGCGCGCGCACCCCGCGCGTGCGGGCGCCGTCCAGCCGAAGAAGCCAGACTCGGGGCGGGACACCGCACCCGGCACTGCAAGAGAAAGGAACGGTCCATGACCACCACCCTCGAACGCCACGTCGAAGCCCCCGCGGGCTCCGGTGCCAAGACCAGCCGCCGCCAGAACGCCGAGAAGGGCTTCAAGGCCTCCAAGGAGCTGCTCGACAGCCTCCAGATCGTCCTCGTCGACCTGATCGAGCTCCACGTCCAGGGCAAGCAGGCCCACTGGAACGTCGTGGGCAAGAACTTCCGCGACCTCCACCTCCAGCTCGACGAGATCATCGAGGCCGCGCGCGAGTTCAGCGACGACATCGCCGAGCGCATGCGCGCCCTCCACGGGATCCCGGACGGCCGCAGCGACACCGTCGCCGCGACCACCACCCTCCCCGAGTACCCGCACGGCGAGATCGACACGGCCGAGACCGTCGACCTGGTCACGATCCGCCTCGAGAACACCGCCGCCACCATGCGCGAGGTCCACGACCAGGTGGACGAGGAGGACCCGACCAGCGCGGATCTCCTCCACGCGATCATCCAGAGCCTCGAGCAGTACGCCTGGATGGTGTCGGCCGAGAACCGCACCACCTCCGCCGCCAAGTAGGGGCGAGCACCGGAAGGGGACTCCGCGTCAGCGGGGTCCCCTTCCGTCTGCCCGGGCGGTGTCGAGTCGCCGTGCAGTCCGGATCAGTAGGGTCGTGGCATGAGCACGCAGGTCTCCCAACTGTTCGACGCCCACCGCTGGGCGGCCGTCGACGGCTTCGACGCACTCGAGGACATCACCTACCACCACGACCGCTCCGGCCGCATCGCGCGCGTCGCGTTCGACCGGCCCGAGGTCCGCAACGCGTTCCGGCCGCGCACGGTCGACGAGCTGTTCCGCGCCCTCGAGGACGCCCGGACGAACCCGCGCATCGGCGTCGTCATCCTCACCGGCAACGGCCCGAGCCCGCGCGACGGAGGCTGGGCGTTCTGCTCGGGAGGAGACCAGCGGATCCGCGGCCGCGACGGCTACCGGTACTCCGTCGGCGAGACCGCCGAGGGCATCGACTCCGCGCGGAACGGCCGCCTGCACATCCTCGAGGTGCAGCGCCTCATCCGCTTCATGCCGAAGGTCGTCATCGCGGCCGTCCCCGGCTGGGCCGCGGGAGGCGGGCACTCGCTCCACGTGGTCTGCGACCTCACCCTCGCCTCCGCCGAGCACGGGCGCTTCAAGCAGACGGACGCCGACGTCGGCTCCTTCGACGCGGGCTACGGCTCCGCGTACTTCGCCCGCCAGATCGGGCAGAAGGCCGCGCGCGAGGTGTTCTTCCTCGCGCGGGAGTACTCCGCGCAGCGCGCCTACGAGATGGGCGCCGTGAACGCGGTCGTCCCGCACGCCGAGCTCGAGACGACCGCGGTGGAGTGGGCCGAGACGATCCTCACCAAGTCGCCCACGGCCATCCGGATGCTGAAGTACGCGTTCAACGCCGTGGACGACGGCCTCGTGGGCCAGCAGCTCTTCGCGGGCGAGACCACGCGCCTCGCCTACGGCACCGACGAGGCCGTCGAGGGACGCGACTCCTTCCTCGAGAAGCGCGAGCCCGACTGGTCGCCGTTCCCGTGGCAGTTCTGAGCCGGAGGGCACGCAGGTGACCCGCCCGCTCGCCGGTGTCGACGCGACGGTCGAGGCCGTCCTCCTCGCTCTTCGCGCGGCCCTGGACGGCAGCGGCCCGGCGATCCGCGTCTCCGCCCCCGGCGCTGCGACCGCCTCCGAGGATGCCGTCGTGCCGCAGCGCGTCGCCGCCGTCGTCGAGACCTCGGGCTCGTCGGGGCCGCCCAAGCGGGTCGCGCTCTCGACAGCGGCCCTGCTCACCAGCGCCTCCACGACCCTCGCCGAGCTCGGCGGGCCGGGACGCTGGCTGCTCTGCCTGCCGACGCACTACGTCGCGGGACTGCAGGTGCTCGTCCGCTCGCTGACCGCGGAGGCCGACCCGGTCGTCCTCCCGGCCGGCGGCTTCGACGCGGCGGCCTTCCTCGCTCTCGCTCGGACGATGCCGGCGGGGGAGCGGCGGTACTCCTCGCTGGTCCCCGTGCAGCTCGCGCGGCTGCTGGACCTCGCCGAGCGCGATCCGGCCGCGGCCGAGGCGCTCCGCTCGTTCGACGCCCTCCTGATCGGCGGCCAGGCGACGCCGCAGCCGCTGCGGGACGGCGCCGCCGCCCTCGGTGCGCGCATCCGCCTGACCTACGGATCGAGCGAGACGTCCGGCGGCTGCGTCTACGACGGCGTCCCGCTCCACGACGTGCGGATGCGCGTCGAGAACGGGCAGGTGCTGCTCGGCGGGCCGACCCTCGCGGAGGGCTACCTCGACGCCGACGGCGCGATCGACCACGAGCGCAGCGCCTCCGCCTTCCTCGAGATCGACGGGGAGCGCTGGTACCGCACGGGCGACGCGGGCTCGATCGTCGACGGGCGCCTTCGGGTGACCGGTCGGCTCGACCGCGTGATCGTGTCGGGCGGGGAGAAGGTCTCGCTCGACGCCGTCGAGGCCGTGCTGCGCGAGGGGACCGTCCCCGACGCGGTCGTCGTGCGGCGGGCGGACGAGCAGTGGGGCGAGGTCCCGGTCGTCGTGACGGCGGAGGAGGCTCCCCCGCTCACCGACCTGCGCGCCCTGATCGCCGACCGCCTCGGGCGCGCCGCCGCTCCCGCGGCCGTGCTGCCCGTCGGCCGCATCCCCCTCCTCGCCTCCGGGAAGCCCGACCGCCGCGCCCTCGAGGTGCTCGCCGAGCAGGCCTGACCGGCTCCGAGCGTCGACGGGCCGGTGGGTAGGATTCCCTCCGTGTCGAGTACGAGTCGCAAGAAGAAGTCCTCCAGCGGCCGCCCCGGGGGCAGCCCGCGAGCGGTCGTCGTGAAGCCCGCCGGTCCCCGCGAGTGGATCGCCGGCGCCCGCCTCCGCACCCTCCCGCTGGCCGTCGCCCCCGTGCTCATCGGCACCGGAGCGACCCAGGTCGTCGACGAGGGCTGGCACTGGGTGCGCGCCCTGCTCTGCCTGGCCGTCTCGCTCGCCCTGCAGATCGCCGTCAACTACGCCAACGACTACTCCGACGGCGTGCGCGGCACCGACGCCAACCGCGTCGGACCCTCGCGGCTGACCGGCTCCGGAGCGGCGAAGCCCCGCCAGGTGCTCACCGTCGCCCTGGTCTTCTTCGGGATCGCGGCCGTCGCCGGCCTCGTGCTCACCGCCCTCTCGGGGCAGTGGTGGTTCCTGATCGTCGGCGCGGCGGCGATCGCGGCCGGCTGGTTCTACACCGGCGGACGCCGCCCCTACGGCTACCTCGGGCTCGGCGAGCTCTTCGTCTTCGTGTTCTTCGGCCTGGTCGCCACCGTCGGCACCACGTTCGTGCAGATCGGCCGCACCAACCAGGAGTCGTGGCTCGGCGCCGTGGCGGCGGGCCTGTTCGCCTGCGCCGTGCTCATGGTCAACAACATCCGCGACATCTCGACCGACCGCCTCTCGGGCAAGCGGACCCTCGCGGTCCTCGCGGGACCGGCCGTGTCCCGGGCGATCTACACGGGCTTCGTGCTGATCCCGTTCGGCATCGCGGTGATCCTCGCGCTGTTCTACCCGCTGGCGTGGCTGACGCTCTTCGTGCTTCTGATGATCCTGCCGGCCATCCTGATCACCTTGACGGCGAAGACGGCGAAGGAACTCATCCTGGCGCTGCAGCTGACCAGCCTGGGCGGGCTCGCCTACGCGGTCATCCTCGGGGCGGCGCTGGCGTTCTAGAGCGACGGCTCGCACGAGGCGGGCTCGGGTGGGCCGGGTTCGGAGGAGACCGGCTGATGCGCGCCGGGCCTGGTGCGAGCGGGCGCGCGTCCGAGGGGAGCCCTCGCCGGCGGGAGCGCCCGGCTCAGCGGTCGTCGCGGGTCGCGTCGACCGCGGCGTCCTCGACGTCGTCGTCGGTCGGGGCGCGCGGGACGTCCTTGCGGCGCTCGTAGATCGCCTCCGCGATGCGCTCGCGGGGCTTCCTCAGCAGGATGTAGGAGAGGGACAGGCTCGCGATCGCGGCGACGAAGCCCGCGGTGACCGCTGCCGTCAGCTCCGAGTCGACGAAGGTGCGCGCCGGCAGGTACACCAGCACGAAGACGCCGGCGAACATCGCCAGGCGCAGGAGCGAGTAGACGACGACCGCGCGGCTCAGTTTCACCGGTACAGTGTACGTCGGCCCCTGCACGCGCTTCCGTGAGCACCGTGGGAGCCTCCTGTCCAGCGTCCGTGCGGACCCTCCCCGACGGGGGTGCCGGACGTAGACTCGTGTCCATGATCCGCCTCGTCATCGGCCTGCTCGTGGCCCTCGCCGTCTTCACGGTCTACACCGTGATCGACGTCGCGATGAGCAACCGTCACGCCGTGCGGGCGATCCCGAAGTGGTCCTGGCTCCTGGTGGTGCTGATCCTCCCGGTCATCGGTGCGGGACTGTGGTTCTGGATCGGCCGCCCTCGCAAGCAGCGCGCCGCCGGCCGCCGCTACACCGCTCCGGACGACGACCCCGACTTCCTCGGCACCCTCCGCACCGAGCGCGACCCCGAGGAGGAGCGCCTGCAGGCCGAGCGCATCGCCCAGCTCGAGCGCGACCTCGCCGAGATGGACGAGCAGGGCGAGGCCGACGGCCCCGGCCGCCGGGATGCCTGAGCACCGGCCGGTCGCCCCCTCCACCCGATTCGCGGTCGACCTCCTCACCCGCTTCGTCGCGCTCGGCGTCCGCGACGTCGTCGTCGCTCCGGGCTCCCGCTCGCAGGCGCTCGCCCTGGTGGCGGCCGAGCTCGAGACCCGCGGCGACATCCGGCTGCACGTGCGGATCGACGAGCGCTCCGCGGGGTTCCTGGCGCTGGGCCTCGCCCTCGAATCCCGGATGCCGGCGCTCGTGATCACGACCTCCGGCACGGCGACCGCGAACCTGCACCCGGCCGTGCTCGAGGCGGACGCCTCGGACGTGCCGATGATCGTGCTGACCGCCGACCGGCCCGACGAGCTGCGCGGCATCCGCTCGAACCAGACGGCCGAGCAGCGCGAGCTGTACGGGCGTGCCGTGCGGCTGTTCGAGGACGTCGCTGCTCCAGACGACGGCTCCCGGCCCGAGGACGCGCGGGCGCTCGCCGATCGTGCCGTCACCGCGGCGCGACGCGGGCCGGTCCACCTGAACCTCTCCTTCCGCGACCCGCTCTCCTCCGCTCTGCCCTACATGGAGCGGATCGGACCGGTCTCGTCGCCCGCTGTCGGATCCGGGATCCCGCGTGCCGTCGTGACCGCCGGTCCCGGTGAGCCGCTCACGGTCGTCATCGCCGGGGACAAGGCGGGCGCCGCGGCCGAGGAGATCGCTCGCGCCGGCGACTGGCCGCTGCTGGCCGAGGTCTCCTCCGGCGCCCGCTTCGGACCGCAGCTCGTCGTCGCCTGGCGGCGCCTGCTCGGCGAGCCCGACTTCGGCGGACGCATCCGCCGGGCGATCGTGCTCGGACACCCGACGCTCTCCCGCGAGGTCCCCGAGCTGCTGCGGCGCGAGGACGTCGAGGTGATCGTCGTGGACGCCGTGCGCGAGCAGTTCTACAACCCCGGCCGGCGCGCCCGCCGCGTCGGAGGCGTCGACGTGGTCCGCCCCGAGGGATCGCCGCGTCCCGAGCGCGGCGAGCGCGCCTGGGCCGGATCCTGGGTGTCCGCGAGCCGCGCCCTGACGGTCGACCCCGACGAGCTGGACGAGGTCCCCGACGCCGGGTCGATGTCGGTCGAGGACCGCCGCGGCTACGCGCGCAACGCCCTCGCCGCGATCAGGGCACCGCTCACCCGCGACTTCGTCGTCGCCGCGGTCTGGAAGGTCACCTGGCCGCACGACCGGCTGCTGTTCGGAGCGTCGCGGCTGATCCGCGTCGCGGACGGGGCCCTGCCGGGCAAGCGGATATCCGTCCTGGCGAACCGCGGCCTCGCCGGCATCGACGGCACGATCTCGACGGCTCTCGGGATCGCGGTGGCTTCGCAGGCGACCGAGCAGGGAGCCGGCGGAGTCACCCGGGCGGTCCTCGGCGATCTCACTCTGCTCCACGAGGCCGGCGGCCTCCTCCTCCCGCCCGGAGAACGGCGCCCGCGCATGCAGCTCGTCGTCGTGAACGACGGGGGCGGCACGATCTTCGACGGACTCGAGGTCGCATCGAGCTCGCATCCCGATGCGTTCGACCGCGTGCAGTTCACCCCGCAGAACGCCGATCTGGAGGCTCTCGCGCGCGCCTACGGGTGGGGCCACCGTCGTGCGGCGACGCGCGGCGAGCTGGAGCAGGCGCTGACCTCGCCGGGTGACGGGCCGGGCATCGTGGAGATCCGGCTCGAGCGCTGAGTCCGCGCGGGTCCGGTCGGACGGTCCTCCACAGGTCGTCGTCGGACGCTGTTCTCCCGGGGATGCCTCGTTCGAGCTCCGCAGCTCGTCTGCTGCTGCTTCGCTGGAGGCATGGCTGATGCGGAGACGGTGCGAGGAGAGGTCCTCGCCCTCGGCGACCGGGCGTCGGCGCTCGCGAGGAGCGCCTCCCCGGTGCTCCTGTCCGCGGCGGAGGCGCTGCACGCGGGACACTGCGCGGCGCTGACCTGTCCCGACGCGTTCGCCCGAGGCTCCTCGGCGGACAGCGAGGATGCGACGGACCTCGTCGAACGGTCGATCCGAGCGGAGTTCGCCGTCGCCCTCGGGGTCTCCGAGCGCACCGCCGCCAGGGAGCTGCTGCACGCCTCGCTCCTGATGGAGGAGCTGCCGCGGACCCGCTCCGCGCTCGCCGACGCCAGAATGCGCTGGGAGGCCGGCCAGCTCATCTGCTCCGTCGCGGCGACCCTCCCGGCAGCGGCGCGCGCGGCCTACGACGACCGGGCCGTCGACCTCGCGGAGACGCTGACTCCGGGGCAGCTGCGCCACGCCCTCGCGCGGGTGCGGGAGGAGCTGCACGACGAGCCCCTCGCCGAGCGGCACGCTCGCGCCCGCGAGGACCGCCGGGTGTGGATGACAGCCGGGATCGACGGCATGGCGACGGTCTGCGCGCACGTCCCCGCGCCCGAGGCCGTCGGAGCGCTCGCCCGGCTCGACCGCATCGCGAGGGATCTGCGGGACGGCGCCGAAGGGGACCGCGATCTGCGGACGCTGGCGCGGCTCCGCGCCGACGCGTGGGCCGACCTGCTCTGCCACGGGGACGTGGCGGGGACCACTCCGGAGGGAGCCGCGGCGCCCTCGATCGGGCTGCGGGCCGAGGTGAGAGTCACCGTGGCGGCGAGCACCGCCGCGGGTGACGACGAGGCGGCCGCCGAGCTCGACGGCTACGGGCCGATCCCCGCCGAGGCGGTGCGAGCGCTCATCGACGACGCCGCCGCCTTCACTCCCGTGCTGACCGACGAGGAGACCGGCGCGGTCGTCTCCGTCGGGCGCCGCCACCGCCTCCCGCCGCCGAGGATGAGGCTGCTGGTCCGCCTCCGCGACCAGACGTGCCGCTTCCCGGGCTGCATCCGGCCGGCGTCCTCGACGGAGACCGACCACAGCGTCGAATGGCGGAACGGGGGAGAGACGACTCCCGACAACCTCGCCTCCCTGTGCGTCGCCCACCACCACGTGCGCCACGGCGACCGCTGGACGTATCTGCTCCATCCGGACGGCACAGCGGACTGGACCACACCGACCGGCCGCCGCGTGACGACCCGGCCGCCGGCGCTGCCCGGGCGACCGCCGGTGGGCGCAGGACGACGGCCGGGGGTTCCCCGGCTCGACGGGGACCGGGCGGGGTAAGCGGCGGGTAGCCGACGGCTTCAACGATTCCCGACGTGCGTCAGGCCAGAGCGTCGGTGATCGGGCGGAACTTCATGCGGGTCTCGGCGAGCTCGGACTCGGGAACGCTGTCGGCCACGATGCCGGCGCCCGCCCAGGCCGTGACCGCGCCCTCGGCCGTGACCTCGGCGCTACGGAGTCCGACGGCCCACTCGCCGTCGCCGTTGCCGTCGATCCAGCCGACGGGTCCTGCGTACCGACCGCGGTCGAAGGGCTCCAGGTGCTCGATGAGCGCAAGGGCGTCGGCGGTCGGAGTGCCGGCCACTGCCGCGGTCGGGTGAAGAGCATCGACGAGATCGAGCGCGGTGGAGGAGTCGCCCAGAATTCCTCGCACGTCCGTCGCGAGGTGCCAGAGATTCGGCAGGCGGAGCGTGAACGGGGCGGCGCCCGCCGTCAGCTCCCGTGTGTGGGGCTCGAGTTCCCGGACCAGACTGGCGAGAGCGAAAGCGTGCTCCGAGCGGTCCTTCGGACTCTCGAGCAGAGCGGCCTCCACGTCCGCGTCGGCGAGGGGATCCTCGCCTCGTGCGGCCGTGCCGGCCAACACCCTCGCCGAGATCTCGCCCCGATCGACCGCGACCAGCGTCTCCGGACTGGCGCCGAGGAATCCGTCCACGGCGAAGCCCCAGCAGTCCGGGTAGCGCTCGGTGAGCGCACCCAGCATCCGACGCAGGTCCGCCCCCGGCGGGAGCCGCCCCTGCAGATCGCGCGCGATCACGACCTTGGACAGCTCACCCGCCCGGATCGTCTCCACCGCGGCAGCGACCGCCGCGCGGTACCCGTCCGGCGGCAGCGCACCCGGCGAGAGCGGCACGTGGTACTCCGCCCCCAGCGGCTCCTCGCTCGGCGTATACGGTCTCTCCGCCTCGCCGATCGTGATCCGCGTCAGCCATGACCGGCCGTCGCGCGTCCCGATCACGGTGCGCGGCACGATCAGCACGCTCGTCGCCTCGGATCGGCTCGAGAAAGCGAAGGTCCCGAACGCGACCAGCCCCGTCCCGGGCAGTCCGACCCGGTCCTCCACCGTCGCCGCGTCGCAGAGCCGCCGCCAGGCCGCCGCCGCCTCCCGCAGCCGTTCCGGGCCCGAGAACTCGAGGCGCAGGGCCTCCCCGCGTCCGCTGAGCCCGGCGCCGTCGCGCTGCCAGAGGAGGGGCCGCCTCGGGTCGGAGTGGGAGAGGAGCGACGGCGGAGAGTCCAGTGGAGTCGTCTCCGCACGCAGCAGGGGGGTTCCAGCGCCGATGAGCGTCACCTCAGCAGGGTACGCCCGCGCCAGAGGATGGGACGTCCCATGCCGCGGGGCTCGGGGCGCAGGGCTCCGTTGCTACCGTGATCCGGTCCGGGGCCGCCGCGCGAGGCGGAGCGGGGCGGTCCCGGCGCTTCCCCAGGGGGGAGCGCGCCGACCGGGCGCGGGACGGCGGATGCACAGCCGCCGTCCCTCGTCTCGCCGTAGACTTGCGGATCGTGACGAAGGCAGACCTCACCAAACGGCCCGACGAGGTCGCCTCGATGTTCGACACCGTGGCTCCCGCCTACGACCTGGTGAACGGACTCCTCTCGGTGGGGAACGACCGGCTCTGGCGGATCGCGACGACTCGCGCCGTCAACCCTGCTCCCGGTGAGCGCATCCTCGACATCGCGGCCGGCACCGGAACGTCGAGCGCGTCGCTGGCGCGGTCGGGCGCCCAGGTCGTCGCAGCCGACTTCTCCCCGGGGATGATCGCCGTCGGCCGTCGCCGTCAGGCGGGCAACGACCGGATCGAGTTCGTCCAGGCCGACGCGATGGACCTCCCGTTCGAGGACGAGTCGTTCGACGCCGTGACCATCTCGTTCGGTCTGCGCAACGTGGCCGAGCCGAGGACGGCGCTCGCCGAGTTCCTGCGTGTGCTGAAGCCCGGCGGCCGGGTCGTGATCTGCGAGTTCTCGACTCCGCCGATCGCTCCGCTGGCCGCCGCGTACGACTTCTACCTGTCGACGGTCATGCCCGCCGTCGTGCGCCTCGCGTCGTCGAACAATCCTGCGTACGACTATCTCGGCGATTCCATCCGGGCCTGGCCGGAGCAGAGCGTCGTCGCCGCCTGGCTCCGCGCGGCGGGCTTCGAGCGCGTGGCCTACCGCGATCTGACCGCTGGCATCGTGGCGCTGCACCGCGGCGTCAAGCCGATCGCGGCGACCCGATGACGACCGGGGTCCGCACAGGCCGAGACGTTAGGGTTTCCCTGTGAACGCCACTGCGCCCGTCGCCCGTCGCAGCCCGTCTCTGACGGCGCAGCTCGGCCTCTCCGAGCGCATCTTCTCCTCCTCGTCGGACCGGGCTCTCGCCCGCGCGATCGACGCGGGTCTGGAGCAGGTCGAGGAGGGTCTCGTCCGGCAGCTGTCCTTCGCGGACGCTGTGGCCGATGTCTCCACCCGGTACCTCCTCGAGGCGGGCGGCAAGCGTGTGCGCCCGATGCTCACCCTCCTGGCCGCGTCGCTGGGCCGCGGCAACACGCCGCAGGTCCTGCTCGGTGCGCAGGCGATCGAGATCACGCATCTCGCATCGCTCTACCACGACGACGTCATGGACGAGGCGGAGAAGCGCCGCGGCGTCCCGTCGGCGCAGACCGTGTGGGGCAACAACGTGGCCATCCTGACGGGCGATCTGCTCTTCGCCCGCGCGAACCAGCTGATGGTCGAGCTCGGAGACAAGGCGATCCGGCTCCAGGCCGACACGTTCGAGCGGCTCGTCCTCGGGCAGCTGCACGAGACGGTCGGCCCGACCGACGGCGAGGACCCGGTCGAGCACTACCTGTCCGTCCTGGCCGACAAGACCGGGTCCCTGATCGCCGCGGCGGGCCGCACGGGAGTCGCGTTCTCGGAGGCTCCGGAGGAGTACGAGGAGGCCATGCGCGTCTTCGGCGAGAAGATCGGCGTCGCCTTCCAGATCGTCGACGACGTCATCGACCTCTCTCCCCAGCCGGAGGAGACCGGCAAGAACCCCGGCACGGACATCCGCGCCGGCGTGTCGACGCTGCCGATCCTGCGCCTGCGCGAGCGCGCCTCCTCCGATAGGGAGGCCGCGGCTCTCCTCGCCCGCATCGAGAGCTATGTGAGCCGCTCGAACGACGCCATCGCGCACACGGAGGAGCAGAGCGCCGACATCTCGGACGCCATCGCTCAGCTGCGCGATCACGACGTCACCGCGCAGACCCTCGCCGAGGCCCACCGGTGGGCCGACGAGGCCGTCGCCGCCCTCGCTCCGCTGCCCGACGGCTCCGTCCGCAAGGCGCTGACGCGCTTCGCCGACACCGTCGTCGAGCGCAACGGCTGACCCCGATCGTCGCGGCGCGCCCTGCGCCGCAGGAATGAGACCGGTTGTGCGCTGCGGCGCCCCGGCAGGAGGAACGCAATGACCAAGCTCAGGCTGGCCATCGTCGGCGCGGGTCCCGCGGGCATCTACGCCGCCGACCTCATGATCAAGGCCGAGAAGAAGTACGACGTCTCGATCGATCTGTTCGAGCACCTGCCCGCGCCCTACGGCCTGGTCCGCTACGGCGTCGCGCCCGATCACCCGCGCATCAAGGGGATCATCACCGCGCTGCGGGAGGTGCTCGACCGGGGCGACATCCGCATCTTCGGCAACGTGCACTTCGGGACCGACATCACGCTCGAGGATCTCAAGCGGCACTACCACGCCGTGATCTTCGCGACCGGCGCCGTTCGGGACGCTCCGCTCGACGTCCCGGGTGTCGAGCTCGAGGGCTCCTACGGTGCGGCCGACTTCGTCAGCTGGTTCGACGGCCACCCCGACGTGTCGCGCACCTGGCCGCTGGAGGCGTCCTCCGTCGCTGTCATCGGCAACGGCAACGTCGCGCTCGACGTCTCGCGGATGCTGGCGAAGCACGCCGAGGACCTCCTGCCCACCGAGGTCCCGCCGAACGTCTACGAGGGGCTGAAGGCGTCTCCTGTCACCGACGTGCACGTCTTCGGGCGCCGCGGTCCCGCTCAGGTGAAGTTCACGCCGCTGGAGCTGCGCGAGCTGGGCGAGCTGCGCGACGTCGAGATGATCGTCGCCGACGAGGACTTCGACCTCGATCCCGCTTCGGAGGCCGCCATCGCGACCAACAAGCAGGTCATGGTCATCAACCGGGTGCTCAACCAGTGGCGCACCCGTGAGGTCGGGAGCGCCTCGCGTCGTCTCCACCTGCACTTCTGGGCGAAGCCGCTCGAGTTCGTGGACGACGGATCCGGTCGGGTCGGCGCGATCCGGTACGAGCGCACCGAGCCGGACGGCGAGGGCGGAGTGCGCGGCACGGGTGAGATCCGCGAGGTCCCGGTGCAGGCCGTGTACCGCGCGGTCGGCTACTTCGGCTCGCCGCTCGACGGCCTCCCGTTCGACGAGATGCGCGGCGTGATCCCGAACCGCGAGGGCCAGGTCCTGGACGACGAGGACCAGCAGGTCCACGGCGTCTACGCGACCGGCTGGATCAAGCGCGGACCGGTGGGCCTCATCGGGCACACCAAGTCCGACGCCATGGAGACCGTTGCGCACGTGCTCAACGACCAGGCGTCCTGGTGGACGCCCGAGCACCCCGAGGAGGCGGCCGTGGTCGCCCTGCTCGAGGAGCGGGAGATCGCCTACACGGATCTCGACGGCTGGCACCGGCTGGACGAGCACGAGATGGCGCTCGGCGAGCCCGAGGGCCGTGCGCGCGTGAAGGTCGTTCCTCGCGAGGACATGATCGCGATCTCGCGGGCGGAGCCGGTCGCGCTCTGACGCGTGCTCTCCGAACGGCCCTCCGGTGCACTCCGGGGGGCCGTTCGTCGTTCCGGCGCGGACGCCGCGCACCTCCTCTAGGATTCGGGCACCGCTCTGGACGGAGACAGCATGACCACGGCCTCGCCCCACGACGTCATCCGGGTGCGCGGTGCGCGCCAGAACAACCTCCGGGGGATCGACGTCGACATCCCGAAGCGGAGGATCACCGTGTTCACCGGGGTCTCGGGCTCCGGCAAGTCGTCGCTCGTCTTCGGCACCATCGCGGCCGAGTCCCAGCGCCTCATCAACGAGACCTACTCCGCCTTCGTGCAGCAGTTCATGGGGTCGCCGGCCCGCCCGGACGTGGAGTCGCTCGACGGACTGTCGGCCACGATCGTCGTCGACCAGGAGCGGATGGGGTCGAACGGCCGGTCCACGGTCGGCACGGCGACCGACGCGTACACGATGCTGCGGATCCTCTTCAGCCGGATCGGCGATCCGCACGCGGGCACGAGCGGTGCGTTCTCCTTCAACCTGCCGGAGGGGATGTGCCCGCGGTGCGAGGGGACGGGCCGGGTGTCGAGCATCGACCTCGACGCGCTGATCGACCGCTCGAAGTCGCTCGAGGGCGGCGCTCTCGACGCGATCCCCAACTTCGTCGTCGGCGGCTGGTACTGGAAGGGCCTCGCCGAGTCGGGCCTCTATCCGGCCGATGTGCCGATCGCCGACTTCACGCCCGAGCAGATGGACGCGTTCCTCCACCGTCCGGCCACGAAGATGGCCATCGCCGGGATGACGATGACCTACGAGGGCCTCCTGGTGAAGGTCACCCGCCTCTACCTGGCGAAGGAGGCGGCGCAGCCGCACATCCGCGCCTTCGCCGAGCGGGTGGCCACCTTCGCCGCCTGTCCCGAGTGCGGAGGCGGCCGGCTCACCCGCGCGGCACTGGAGTCGCGCATCGGGGGCCGGAACATCGCCGAGTGCGCCGCGCTGCAGGCGACCGACCTCGCCGCGTGGCTCCGCGGGCTGCAGGCGCCGTCCGTCGCTCCTATCGTCGAGACCCTCCTCGGGACGCTCGACGCCCTCGTCCAGGTCGGGCTGGGCTACCTGTCGCTCGATCGGGAGTCGGGCACCCTCTCGGGCGGTGAGGCGCAGCGGGTCAAGATGGTGCGGCATCTGGGATCGAGCCTCACGGACGTGACGTACGTCTTCGACGAGCCGACGGCGGGTCTGCATCCGCACGACGTCTCGCGGATGATCGAGCTGCTGCGCCGCCTGCGGGACAAGGGCAACACCGTCCTGGTGGTCGAGCACAAGCCGGAGATCATCGAGATCGCCGATCACGTGGTCGACCTCGGTCCGAGGGCCGGTGCGCACGGCGGCGAGCTGCGGTTCGAGGGGACGGTGGCGCAGCTGCGCACGTCCGACACCCTGACGGGCCGTCATCTCGGTCACCGCGTCCCGCTGAAGGAGGCCGTGCGCCGTCCGACCGGGGCGGTGGAGATCCGCGGGGCCTCCACGCACAACCTCCGCGGCGTCGACGTGGACGTCCCGCTGGGCGTGCTGACCGTCGTCACCGGAGTCGCAGGGTCGGGGAAGTCGTCGCTCCTGCACGGCTCGCTCGCGGGTCGGCCCGGCGTGGTGGTGGCCGACCAGTCGCCGATCCGCGGCTCGCGGCGCAGCAATCCGGCGACCTACACCGGGGTCCTCGACGCGATCCGGGCGGCCTTCGCGAAGGCGAACGGTGTGAGACCGGCGCTCTTCAGCGCGAACTCGGCAGGCGCCTGCCCCGTCTGCAAGGGGGCCGGGATGATCTTCACCGAGCTGGGCCCCGCCGCGACGGTCTCGTCGGTCTGCGAGGAGTGCGACGGCAAGCGGTTCACCGCTGAGGTGCTCGAGTACCGCCTCCGCGGGAGGAACATCCACGAGGTGCTCTCGATGCCGATCGTCGACGCCGCGGAGTTCTTCGCGAGCGGACCGGCGCACACGGTGCTCGCCCGTCTCGTCGACGTCGGTCTCGGCTACCTCACGCTCGGACAGCCGCTGAACACGCTGTCCGGGGGCGAGCGTCAGCGCCTCAAGCTCGCGATCAACATGGCCTCGTCCGGATCCGTCTACCTGCTCGACGAGCCGACCACGGGCCTGCACCTCGCGGACGTCGACACGCTGCTCGGACTGCTCGACCGGCTGGTCGACTCCGGGAACTCGGTCGTGGTGATCGAGCACCACCGCGCCCTGATGGCGCACGCGGACTGGATCATCGACGTGGGGCCCGGAGCCGGGCACGACGGAGGGACGATCGTCTTCGAGGGGACTCCGGTCGGGCTCGCGGCGGCGGACACGCTGACCGGACGCGCCCTCGCCGAGTACGCGCGCTGACGCGTCCGCAGCCGCGACGCTCGCGCGTCAGCGCGAGAACGGCCCGGACAGGGCCGCCCACTGCAGGAGCATGATCGTCTTCGCGTCGACGATCTGCACGCCGATCTGGGTCAGCGCCTCGTCGAACGAGAGCTCGAGTACCTCGATGTCCTCGCCCTCGTCGGCGAGTCCCGCGAACGCTCCGCTGCGGGTGCCCGCGCGGTAGCGGCCGGCGTAGAAGTGCAGCTTCTCGGTGACCGAGCCAGGGCTCATGAACGCGTCGAACACGTGCTCGAGCCGGCCGACCTCGAGTCCGGTCTCCTCGGACGCCTCGCGGCGGGCGCCCTCCTCGGGCCCGTCCTCGTCCAGGAGACCGGCGGGCACTTCGAGGAGCATCCCGTCGAGGTCGCCGTTCACGTACGCGGGGTAGCGGAACTGCCGGATCAGGACGACGGTGCGCGCGTCGGCGTCGTAGAGCAGGACCGCCGCGCCGTTCCCCCGGTCGTACGTCTCGCGCTGCTCGCTCGTCCAGCTGCCGTCGCGGTGCCGGTAGTCGAAGCGGGTGGTGCGGAGGACGTACCAGTCGCTCGAGAGGAGGGTGACCTCCTTCACGACGACGTCGGGGTTCCCGACGAGGTCGAGCCCGTCCCTATCGAGTCCGGTGCGGCCCCGCCGGTCGGGGTCGTCGATTCCGGCGGTCACGCGCGTGCTCCCGTGTGCGTCATTCCTCAGCGGAAGTTGACGAACTGGAGGTCGAGCTCGAGGTCGGCTCCGCGCAGGAGCGCCATGGTCGCCTGGAGGTCGTCGCGGCTCTTCGAGGAGACGCGGAGCTCGTCGCCCTGGATCTGCGACTTGACCGACTTCGGCGCCTCGTCGCGGATGAGCTTGTTGATCTTCTTCGCGTGCTCCTGGTCGATGCCCTCCTTGAGGGTGGCCTCGATCCGGTACTCCTTGCCGGACGCGAAGGGCTCGCCCGCGTCGAGGCTCTTGAGGCTGATGCCGCGCTTGATCAGCTTCGACTGGAAGACGTCGAGGATGGCGTTCGCCCGCTCCTCGGTGTTGGCCTTGATCAGGATCTTCTCGCCGCTCCAGGCGATAGAGGCGCCGACGTTCTTGAAGTCGTAGCGCTGCTCGACCTCCTTGTGGGCCTGGTTCAGGGCGTTGTCCGCCTCCATCTTGTCGATCTTGCTGACGACGTCGAACGTTGAATCTGCCATGGCTCCGAGTTTAGCTTTCAGGCGTGGCGGAGCCCGGCCCCAGGCGCGGCTGGTACCTCTGAGGGGTGCGCCGCCTCCCCGTTCTCGTCCTCGTCCCGCTCGCCGGCCTCCTCCTGGCCGGCTGCGGCCAGCGGCCGCCCGCGCTGACGGTCGAGGAGGGCCTGTCCACCGTCCCTCCCGCGGCGACCGCTCCCGTCGCGGCCGACCCCGTCGTGCTGGAGGATCCCGAGCAGGCCGCGGCGACGCCGGTGCGACTGCTCGCCGACGAGGCGTGGCTGGGCACGGCGTCCGAGGGGAGCGGCATCCCGCTGCGTGCGCTCACCGCCTACGCGGGCACGGCCCTCCTCACGGCGTCGGTCGACCCCGACTGCCGGTTGGACTGGGCGACCCTGGCCGGCATCGGCTACGTCGAGAGCAGGCACGGCACGATCGACGGCGGCGAGCTGGGCGAGGACGGGCGGCCGACGGAGCCGATCTACGGTCCGCGCCTGGACGGAGCGCGCTTCGACCGGGTCCCCGACAACGACGGCGGGGCTCTGGACGGCGACGCCGAGGTCGACCGGGCGATGGGTCCGCTGCAGATCATCCCGGCGACGTGGATGGCGTGGGCGTCGAGCGGATGGGATCCGCAGAACGTGGACCAGCAGGCGGTGACCGCCGCCCGGTACCTCTGCGACGCCGGCGGCGACCTCTCGACGGAGTCGGGATGGCGGGCGGCGATCGCGGCCTACAACCCGGCCGGGAGCTACGCGGGGAAGGTCGCGGAGGCGGCGTCCCGCTACGCGGCGGAGGCGGACTGAGGCCGCGCGGCACCGATTTCCGATCCGCCGGTCGCGTGGGTATCCTTGCTGAGCGCCTCCGGTTGTGAACACGCGGTCGGGTGCGCCACGGCGAGTTACCCTAGCGGCCAAAGGGATCTGACTGTAAATCAGACGGCGTAGCCTTCGGGGGTTCGAATCCCTCACTCGCCACCGAGCAGGAACATCCAGCAGACGCCCCGGCATCACGAGATGCGCGGGGCGTTCCGCATGTCGGGGGATCGCCGTTCCGGCGGAGTGCCTTTCCGGGGGAGCACCGGTCCGGCCCGCGCCGTCGCCTCAGCCCCGCGCCTCCTGCTCCAGGAACCCCGCGAGGGAGAGCGGCGGCCGTCCGGTCAGCCGCTCGACGTCGCCCGAGACGTGCTCCAGCTGTCCGGCGGCGATCGCGGAGTAGGTGCTGACCCAGGCGTCCAGCTGCCAGCCCGGTGCGTTCCAGCGGCGGCGTGACGCGTACGCCTCCCCGAGGGTCTCGTCGACGTACACGGCGGGGCGGCCCGCCGCCGTCAGGGTCGCCGCGACCTCGTCGAGGGTGAGGGCCTCGGGCCCGGTCAGCTCGTAGGCGGCTCCGCGGTGCTCGGAGGGGGAGCGGAGGACAGCCGCGGCCGAGCGGGCCACATCCTCGCGCGCGACGACGGCGGCCCGGCCCGTTCCCGCGGGTCCGCGGATCGCGCCGTCCTCGCCGAGCATCGCGGGCAGGAAGTCGAGGTAGAGGTTGTCGCGGAGGAACGTCCAGCCCATGCCCGAGCGGCGGATCGCGTCCTCGGTGGCCGCGTGGTCTCGGGCGAGGGTGAAGACCGCGTCGGGTGCGGCTCCGGCGAAGGAGGTGTAGACGACGTGCTCGATACCCGCGGCGGCGGCTGCACCGACGAACGCGAGGTGCTCGGCGCGGCGCTCTTCGTTCTCGGAGGCGGAGACCATCAGGAGGAGGCGCACGCCCTCGAGCGAGTCGCCCGCGTCGGCGAAGGAGGAGCGCACCACCTCGGCCCCGGGGAGCTCGGGCGCGCGGGACGGGTCGCGGACCAGCAGGCGGAGGGCGTGACCGGCGTCGGCGAGCTCGCGCGCGACGCGACCGCCCACGGCTCCGGTGGCTCCCGTGAGGGCGATAGGGGTGCTCATCCCCCCATGATGGGCCCGATCCCTAGGCTGGGGCCATGAGCGACAACGCCCCCCTCCTCGCCATCGCCCGCTCGATCGCCGTCGAGGCGGCGCACCTCGCCCGCCAGCGGCGGCAGGACGGTGTCGAGATCGCCGCGTCGAAGTCGTCCCCGGAGGACGTGGTGACGGCCGCGGACCGGGAGGTCGAGGAGCTGATCCGCCGGCGCCTGGCCGAGGCGCGTCCGGACGACGGCTTCCTCGGCGAGGAGTCGGGGTCGGGGGGCGGCACGAGCGGGCTGACCTGGGTCGTCGATCCGATCGACGGGACCGTCAACTACCTCTACGGCATCCCCTCCTACGCGGTCAGCATCGCTGTGGTGGAGGGGGAGCCGGATCCCGCGACCTGGACCGCGCTCGCCGGCGCGGTCGTGAACGGAGCGACGGGCGAGGTGACCACGGCCAGCCGAGGCGGGGGAGCCGAGCGGGACGGAGTCGCGCTGCAGGTCTCGGCTCCCTCCTCCCTCTCGCTCGCGCTGGTCGGCACCGGCTTCGGCTACGACGCGGGCCGCCGGATGCGCCAGGGCGCCGTGGTGCAGGAGCTCCTGGGCTCGGTCCGCGACATCCGCCGCATCGGCTCGGCGGCGCTCGACCTGTGCTCGGTGGCCACCGGGCAGCTGAACGCGTACTACGAGCGGGGCCTGAACCCGTGGGACCTCGCTGCGGGCGCCCTCATCGCCGAGGAGGCGGGCGCGCGGGTCGCGGGACTCGACGGCGCGCCCTTCGGCTCCGGCCTGCTCATCGCGGCACCGGATCCTCTCTTCGCCGAGCTGGAGGATCTGCTGCGCCGCCTGCGCGCGGACGAGGTGTAACCGCTCTCCCAGGCCGGGCCGACAGGGATTCCGTGCGCCGAGAGGCGGATCGGCGCAGGATCCCGCCGGGGCTCGCCGCGGGTCGTGCCCCGATCGCGCCTGTGCGCGGCGGCCTCTGGCCGGATCCCGCCGGCCGTGGTTATCCTTTATGAATTCGTGATGTTCGCACAGGCTGCGCTCACGGAACCGAGCGGTGCCTCTCCCTGGAGGCCCGCTCGTCCCCTGCCCCCGACGGAAGACATCGATTTCGTGAGCCCCGATTCGCCCGCCCCCGCTGCCCCTGCATCGACCCCCGGCGAATCGACTCCACCCCTCTCCCGTCGCGAGCTCCGCGAGCGCGAGCGCGCTCTGGCCCTCGCCTCCGACGTCTCGCTCGCGAGCGGCTCCGACGACCTCCTCGCGGCTCCCACGGCGGAGCAGCTGCGCGAAGCGGAGCGCCGCGTCGCCTCGGTCCGCAGCGCCCCGGCCCCCGTCCCCGCTCCGCGCGCGACGCCGCTCCGGCCCGTGCGCCGGGCCCGGGTCGGCGGACTCGTCGCCCTCTCCTTCGTCGCGGCCATCGTGGCGGCGACCTCTCTGCCGGCCACATCGCTCCTGACCGCGGAGGACGTGCAGGCGCAGAGCCTCTCGACCCCCTTCGGCGCCGACGCCCGCCGCGGCGCGCAGTCGTTCGTCGCCGGCGAGGTCAGCGCCGAGACGGTCGCCCGCGACGGCTTCGGCGTGCAGGAGCGCAAGACGCAGACCAACGTCGCCGACATCGTCCGCACCTCCGACACAGGCTTCACGAACGACCCGAACGCGTCGATCCAGTGGCCCTTCGCCGTCGGCGTGCCGGTGGGCGACCGCTTCGGCTACCGCAACTGCGCGGGCTGCTCGGTGAACCACGGCGGCACCGACTTCAACCCGGGCGACGGCTCGCCCATCCAAGCGATCGCCGACGGCGTCGTGCGCACGGTCATCGACGGCGAGGGCTCGCTCGGCGTGCACGTGATCGTCGACCACGAGATCGACGGGCAGCTCGTCTCGAGCGTGTACGCGCACATGCAGCACGGCTCGGCGGCCGTGAACGAGGGCGACCCGGTGAAGGTCGGCCAGCTGCTCGGCCTGGTGGGCACGACCGGCATGTCGACCGGCCCGCACCTGCACTTCGAGATCCGCCTCGACGGCGTGACGAAGGTCGACTCCTACCTCTGGCTCAAGGCCAACGCCGGGCGCTGACCCGGCGGCGGGACGCGGGAGTCGCCGGGCGGACCCCGCGGCCCGCTACTCCGCGCGCAGCCAGACCGTGGTGTCGGCCGGCAGCGCCGGCTCGTGCAGCTCCTCCGAGGACAGCACCACGGAGCCGACGGGCAGCTCGACCGGAGCCTCGCCGAGGTTCGCGATCACCGTGACCGTTCCGTTGCGGAACGCCACGACGTCCTCCGGGTAGCCCTCGAGCCACTCGACGGCGCCGGAGCCCAGGTCCTCGGCGCGGCGCACCGCGAGCAGGGACCGGTACAGCTCGAGCGTCGAGCCCTCGAGACCGCGCTGGCGGTCGCGGGCGAGCGGCGCCCAGTCGCCGGGCTGCGGCAGCCAGGAGTCGCCGGAGCCGCTGAAGCCGTACGCGGGCGCGTCCGCCTCCCACGGGATCGGCACCCGGCAGCCGTCGCGGCCGTAGCGCTCGCCGCCGGTGCGGAACCAGGTCGGGTCCTGACGCGCCGAGTCCGGCAGGTCGATCGCCTCGGGGAGCCCGAGCTCCTCGCCCTGGTAGACGTAGGCGGAGCCGGGGAGCGCGAGCATGAGGGCGGTCGCGGCACGAGCGCGGCGCAGCCCCAGGACGGGGTCGGGGAGTCCGGGCGTGCGCGGGCCGATGCCGTAGCCCTGCGGGTTGTCGGACGTCAGGGCCAGGCGGCTCGCGTGGCGCACGACGTCGTGGTTCGACAGCACCCACGTCGACGGGGCGCCGACGGCGGCGAAGGCCTCGACGGAGGAGTCGATGATGTCGCGGAGGGCGGGTGCGCTCCACGGGGTCTCGAGGTAGGCGAAGTTGAAGGCCTGGTGCATCTCGTCGGGGCGGACCCAGCGGGCGAGCTTGGAGAGGGGCTGCACCCACGCCTCGGCGCAGAGCACGCGGTCGTCCGGGTACTCGGCGAGCAGGGAGTGCCAGTCGCGGTAGATCTCGTGGACGCCGTCCTGCGCCCAGTAGGGGGCGGTGGCGGGCTCCTCGCCGTCGGCGGGAGCGACTCCGCCCATCGACCCGCTGTCGGCGGGCGGCGTGTAGTCGGGCAGCCCCTCGGCCTTGATCATCCCGTGCGCGACGTCGACGCGGAAGCCGTCGACGCCGCGGTCGAGCCAGAAGCGGAGGACCTCCCGGAAGCGCTCGCGCACCCACTCGTTCGTCCAGTCGAAGTCGGGCTGCGAGGTGTCGAAGAGGTGCAGGTACCACTGGCCGGCCGAGCCGTCGGGCTCCATGACGCGGGTCCACGCGGGGCCGCCGAAGACCGACTCCCAGTTGTTCGGGGGCAGCTCGCCCGACTCGCCCCGGCCGTCACGGAACAGGTAGCGCGCCCGCTCGGCGCTGCCCGCGGGAGCGGCGAGCGCCTCCTGGAACCAGCGGTGGGCGCTGGAGGAGTGGTTGGGGACGAGGTCGACGATGATCCGGATGCCCAGGGCGTGAGCGCGGGCGAGCATCGCGTCGAAGTCGGCGAGGGTGCCGAAGAGCGGATCGACGTCGCAGTAGTCGGCGACGTCGTAGCCCGCGTCCTTCTGCGGCGAGGTCATGAAGGGCGAGAGCCAGATCGCGTCGACGCCGAGCTCGGCGAGGCTCTCGAGGCGCGAGGCGATGCCGGGCAGGTCGCCGATGCCGTCGCCGTCCGCGTCCGCGAAGGAGCGCGGGTAGATCTGGTAGATGACGGCGGTGCGCCACCACTCGGCTGCCCGGCGGTGCTCGGCCTCGGAGTCGGGGCCGGGGGAGTTCTCGGGCGCGCCGGAGAGAGCGGAGTCCAGGGTCATGGGGTCGAGTTTATCGGGCGGCTCAGGGGCGCCGGGGGCACACCCTCCGCCGTCCCGTACAGTCGACGGGTGATCGATGAGACGCCGGACGAGGCCCGAGCCCGACGCCGACGGGCGCTGCTGTGGGTGGTGCCGCTGCTGGTGCTGCTGGTCGGCGGCCTGGTCGCCGTCACCCTCGCGATCGGCGGATTCGCGCTGCGCAGCATGACCGGGGCCTCCGCCGTGCAGCTCGTCCTCGTCGCCTAGGCGGTCGCGGCCGGGCCGTCCTCGTCCTCGGGCGGGGGCGCGGAGGAGGTGCGCGCCCGCTCCTCGGACGCGTGCGCGGTCTCGGGCCCGGTCGCGCGGGCCTGCTCGTCGGCGCGGGTGACCGCCTCCGCGAGCTCGTCGGCGACGAGGTACCCGGGAGAGACGGCCTCGGCCCGGTAGGCCGCCCGGCCGACCATGTGCGCCGAGACGGGCACGGTCAGCAGCTGGAAGCCGATCACCAGCACGATGGTCCCCGCGGCGGCGAAGCCGGGGTTCCGGATGGCGACCGCGAGCATCACGCAGATCAGTCCGAGCACCTGCGGCTTCGTGCCCGCGTGCATCCGGGAGAGCAGGTCGTCGAACCGCATCAAGCCGATCGCGGCCAGCAGCGAGAGCAGGGCGCCGACCAGCAGCAGCACAGCGGTGAGCACGTCGAAGAACAGGTCCATGTCAGTCCTCCTCGCGGTTGGCCATGAACTTGGCGACGCTGATCGATCCGAAGACGGCGAACAGCGCGAGCCCGAGCGCGACGGGCAGGGTCCGCGCGTGGTGGTTGACCGCCATCTCGGCGCCGATCCCGCAGATGATCGTCGCGACGAGCACGTCGGCCGCGACGACCCGGTCGAGCACGGACGGACCGCGGAGGATCCGCACGAGCGCGAGCAGGCAGGCGGCGCCGAAGACCGGCACCAGGATCCAGATCAGCCAGTCGATCACCGGACCACCCCCGATCCGGCCTCGATCGGCCGATTCACGCGCTGCACGTCCTCGCGGGAGCCGATGGCCCGGACGATGCGCGCTTCCGTCCGGAGGACCGTCCGGCGCACCTCGTCGATCCGCTCGCCCTCGTCGTGGGTCACGCCGAGCACGTGCAGGTAGAGGACGTTCAGCTGCGGGTCCACGTCGATCACGAGGGAGCCCGGGACGAGCGAGACGGCCTCCGTCGTCCAGACGAGCATCCCCTCGGAGCGGCTGCGCAGGTGCACGGCGACGATGGCGTTGTGCACCGGGACCGGCAGGGTCAGGATCTGCCAGGACACCCGCACCGAGGCCACCGCGATGTCGGCCAGCAGGCGCAGGAGGAAGAGGAGCACGAACCACGGGTTGATGCGGTTCGAGAACTCGACCGGCGGCAGGTAGAACACCCGGGTGATCAGCAGGGCGACCAGGAAGCCGGTGACGATCGACAGCACCGAGACGTCGTCCCAGAGCAGCACCCAGATGCCGACGAGGGTCACGAACATCGCGACGCGGTTCCAGATGTCGACGCGGCGGCGGGGGCTCATCGCGGCCCCTCCTCTCCGAAGGACGAGTCGCGGTAGACGGTCGCGATGTAGGTCGCGGGGTCGGCGACCGCGCTCGCCGCTCGCTCGCTCGCGTCGTAGAGGGGACCGGCGCCGACGGTCAGCACGACGCCGACCACGACCATCCCCGCGGTGGCGAGCACCATCATCGGCGGCGAGTGGCGGGTGCGGATGCTGCCCGTGTCGTGGGGGTCCTCCTGCAGCTGGTCGATCAGGGGCGACTCGTAGCCGGGCACCTCCTCCTGCCTGCGCCAGAAGACCATGTTCCAGACGCGCGCGACGGCGTAGAGGGTCAGGAGCGAGGTGACGGCTCCGGCGGCGATGACGGCCCAGATCAGCCACGACGGCTGGTCGACGGCCGCCTCCGTGCCGGCGACGAAGAGCCCCACCTTGCCGAGGAAGCCGGTGAACGGCGGGATCCCGCCGAGGTTCATCGCGGGGATGAAGTAGAGCAGCGCCAGCAGCGGCGAGGCCTTGAGCAGCCCGCCGAGGCGCAGGATCGAGGTGGTACCGCCGACGCGCTCGATCAGGCCGGTCGCGAGGAAGAGCGTCGTCTGCACCGTGATGTGGTGGATGACGTAGAAGATCGTCGCCGCGTAGCCGGCCGGGGTGCCCACGGCGATCCCGAAGACCATGTAGCCGATGTGCGAGACCAGCGTGAAGGACAGCATCCGCTTGATGTCGGCCTGCGCGACCGCACCGAGGATGCCGACGATCAGCGTCAGCAGCGCCACCACCAGCAGCACTTCGCTCAGCCTCCCGCCGGGGAAGAGCAGGGTCTCGGTGCGGATCAGCGCGTACACGCCGACCTTGGTGAGGAGTCCGGCGAAGACGGCGGTGACCGGCGCCGGAGCCGTGGGGTACGAGTCCGGGAGCCAGAACGACAGGGGGAACACGGCCGCCTTGATGCCGAAACCGAGCAGCAGCACCACGTGGAGCACCAGCTGCACGTCGGCGGGGAGCTCGGCGATGCGGATCGAGAGCTGCGCCATGTTGACCGTGCCGGTGGCGCCGTAGAGCAGGCCGATGGCCGAGAGGAAGAACACGCTCGAGACCAGGCTGACGACCACGTAGGTCGTGCCGGCGCGGATCCGCGGCGCGGTGCCGCCCAGGGTGATCAGCACGTAGCTCGCGGCCAGCAGGATCTCGAAGCCGACGTAGAGGTTGAAGAGGTCGCCCGCGACGAAGGCGTTGAGGATGCCCGCCGAGAGGATCAGGTAGGTCGGGTGGAAGATCGTGACCGGCGTCTCGCGGTTGCCGTCGACGAGGCCCTGGCCGACCGAGAACAGCAGGACGCCCAGCAGGGTGATCGAGGTGATCACGAGCATCAGCGCGGCGAGCGGATCGACGACCAGCACGATGCCCCACGGCGGCTCCCAGCCGCCCACGTAGACGGCGCTGCCGCCTCCGTCGCCGGTGAGGACCAGCACGAGCATCACCGAGGAGATCACCAGAACGCTCGAGAGCGTCACGATGTTCACGGTGATCTGCGCGCGCCGGTGGCGTCCGAGGATCAGCGCGACGGCCGCTCCCAGGAGGGGCAGGGTGACGACGAGCGGGATCAGGGCGTTCATCGGTCCTCCTTCCTGTCGTCGGTCATGGCGCTCTCCCCGTGCTTGGCGGCGGTGCCCTCGTCGCTGGACTCGAGCAGGACGTCGAGCGCCCGGTCGTCGGCGGTGGTCTGGGCCGAGATGCCCGCCGCGTCCTCGCGGACGGAGGCGTCGGTCTCGTCGTCCTCCACCTGGTCGGCGTTGGCGAGGCGCCAGCGCCGGTAGATCATCGCGAGGAGGAAGGCGGACACCCCGAAGGTGATCACGATCGCGGTGAGGATCAGCGCCTGCGGCAGCGGGTCGGCCATCTCGGCGGCGATCTGCTCGTAGGAGCGCCCGTCGTCGGTGACGAACGGCGCGATGCCCGAGCGGCCGGCCATCAGCAGGATGAGGATGTTGGTCGCGTTCCCGACGAGCAGGAACCCGATCAGGATGCGGGTGAGGCTGCGCTCGAGCATCTGGTAGACGCCCGCCGCGTACATCACCGCCATCACGACGACGAGGACGAGGGTGATGCTCATGCGCCGTCCCCCCTGCCCGGTCCGCCGACGACCGTGGAGCCGGTGGGGAGCGAGGTCTCGAGCCCGTCGACCGTGCCCTGGCCGGGGCCGGGGGTGCTGTCCGTCGAGTGCGTGACGCCGTCGCCCGAGGGGGAGCCCTGCTCGGCCTCCTCGCCGTGGCGGTCGACCTCGCCGCCGAGGCTGCGGAGGATGTCGAGGGCGAGGCCGATCACGATCAGGTACACCCCGATGTCGAAGAGGGTGGACGTGCCCAGGTGGAGCTCGCCCAGCACCGGCACCTCGAGGTCGAGCCAGCTCGACTCGAGGACCTCGAGGCCGAAGGCGAGGGAGGAGACGGCGGTGCCGACGGCGAAGAAGAGGCCGAGTCCGAGGACCTTGCCCGCGTCGATCGGCGCGGCCTCGCCGAGCTCGAAGCGGCCGCCGGCGAGGTAGCGCGCGACGAGGGCGAGACCGGCGAGCAGGCCGCCCGCGAAGCCTCCGCCCGGGGTGTTGTGTCCGGTGAAGAGCAGGTAGACCGACACGATCATCGCGGGGTGGAAGAGCAGGCGCACCAGCACCTCGAGCACGATCGAGCGGTTCTCCGGCCGGAGCGTGCGCCCGGCGACGAGCCAGGAGCCGCGGTCGCCGTCGCGCTCGGCGTCGGCGGAGGAGGTGGTCAGGTCCATCGCGCGCTCGCGGCGGTCGTCGGCGCTCTGCGACTCGAGGCGGGGAGCGCCTCCGGCCCGGCTGGAGAGGAAGATCAGGCTCGCGACGCCGGTGGCGACCACGACGAGGACCGAGATCTCGCCCATCGTGTCCCAGGCGCGGATGTCGACGAGCAGGACGTTGACGATGTTGCGGCCCTTGCCCTCCTCGTAGGCGAGGCGGGGCAGCTCGGCCGAGATCGGCGTCGCGGTCCGGGCGCCGAGGGCGATGGTGGCGGCGAGGGCCATGACCGCTCCGACCGCGATGCCGATGACGGCGCGCAGGCGCTTGCGCATCGGCTGGTGCTTCGCGGCGATGCGGGTCGGGAGGCGGCGCAGCACCAGGACGAAGACCACGAGGGTCACCGTCTCGATGAGCGCCTGGGTGAGGGCGAGGTCCGGTGCACCCTGCAGGGCGAAGAGGGCCACCATCCCGTAGCCGGTGGCGCCGGCCAGCAGCACGGCGGCGACGCGGTTGCGGGCGATCGCGCACAGCACCGCCGCGAGGATCATCACGGCCGCGACCGCGAGCTGGCCCGGGCTGTCCCAGAAGACGAGATCGCCCGGCCAGGTGCGGTTGAGGGCGGCCGCACCGCCGACGCCGAGGACGAAGACCGCGAAGATCACCGTCAGGTAGCGGGGGAGCGAGCCGCGCTGGACGGACTCAGTGACCGTGCTGGCGACGCGGTCGAGCCAGCGGACGGTGGCCCAGTAGCCCTCGGCCGAGTCGATCCGGTTGGGCAGCATCGACTGCGCGCGCGCGACGGCGACGCGCTTGGCGAAGAGCAGTAGTCCGACGGCGATCACGAGGGCGCTGAGTGCCAGCGCGGGCTCGAAGCCGTGCCAGAGCGCGAGGTGGTAGCCGCCGTGGTCGGAGGCCTCCGCGGCGGCGGCGAGCTCCGGGTCGGCGTCCGGGGCGGCGTAGGGGAGGGTGTCCGCGTAGACGGCGACGAGCGGGTCGAGCACGGAGGCGGCGATCCCGCCGATCACGCTGGCGGCGGCCAGCAGCACCGGGGCGGCGGTGAAGGTCCACGGCTCGGCGTGCAGGTGCGTGTCCTCGAGCCCCTTCTTCCGGGCGAAGGCGCCCCAGAAGAAGCGCGCGGAGTAGGCCACGGTGAGGATCGAGCCGAGGACGAGGCCGACCAGCGCGACCCAGGCCCAGAACGAGCCCTGCTCGATCGCCGAGATCAGGCTCGTGAACACGGCCTCCTTGGCGACGAAGCCCAGCAGCGGCGGGATGCCCGCCATCGACAGCACGCCGACGAGGGCGGCGCTCGCGAGCACCGGCGCCTGCCGTCCCAGGCCGCTGAGCTTGCGGAGGTCGCGCGTGCCGGCGCGGTGGTCGACGATGCCGACGGTGAGGAAGAGCAGCGCCTTGAAGAGAGCGTGGGCGACGAGCAGGGTCAGTCCGGCCAGCGCGGCGTCGCGCGAGCCGAAGCCGACGGCGACGGTCAGGAAGCCGAGCTGGCTGACGGTGCCGTAGGCCAGCACGAGCTTGAGGTCGTACTGCCGGAGCGAGCGCCAGCCGCCGACGAGCATGGTCCAGACTCCGACGCTCACCACCACGGGCAGCCAGACGGAGTCGTCGGCGAAGCCCGGCGCGAGGCGCGCGACGAGGTAGATGCCGGCCTTCACCATCGCGGCGGCGTGCAGGTAGGCGCTGACCGGCGTGGGAGCGGCCATCGCGGCCGGCAGCCAGAAGTGGAACGGCACCAGGGCCGACTTCGAGAACGCGCCGAGCAGCACCAGCACCAGGGCCGTCGACACGATCGGGCCGGAGGGGGCGGCGGCGACGATCCCGGAGAGGCTGGTGGTACCGGCCTGCACGATCAGGACGATGATCCCGACCAGCATTGCCAGCCCGCCGAGAGTCGTGACCAGGAGCGCCTGGAGCCCGGCACCCCGGCTCTCCTTGCGCCCGCTGTAGTGGCCGATGAGGAGGTAGGAGAGGACGCTCGTCGCCTCCCAGAAGACGAAGAGGATGATCACGTCGTCGGCCGTGACCAGCCCGTACATCACTCCGGCGAACGCGGACAGGAGCGCTGCGAACCGGCCCAGCGAGGGCTCGTCGCGGCTGAAGTACGTCGCGCAGTAGGCGAGGACCAGGGCGCCGACTCCGCTGACCACGAGGGCGAGGACGATCGAGAGCGCGTCCAGGCGGAAGGAGAGGGCGATGTCGAGCGCGGGGATCCACGGCACGGACTCGCGGATCTCGCCGCCGTCGAGGATCGTCGGCAGGGCGGTCGCGGTGGCGACGAAGCTCGCGGCCGGGATCAGCGCCAGCGCGTAGAACGTCTTCGGCCCGAACCGGTCCACCAGCCAGGGGGTCACCACGGCGATCGCGAACGAGATCACGAGGATGAGGAGCATCACATGTTCCTCCCAAGGTGTACCCAGCGCATAAGTCGGTCAAGAATATCGGAGCGCCCTCCCGCGGAACCTGAGTGCGCGAAGGCTTGACGGCCCCGTCGTGATCCGCCAGGGCCCTACCGTGGGGAGCATGGCCCGCTCGCTCCTCCCCGACCAGCTCTGCCGACTCCGCGTCCACGACCTCGCGACGGGGGAGTCGACGACCGTCTTCGAGTCCGACTCCGTCCTCGTGGAGGCGCCGAACTGGACTCCGGACGGCTCCGCCCTGATCGTGAACGGCGACGGCGGCCTCTTCCGGCTGCCGCTCGAGGGGGCGGCCGTGCTCGAGCCGATCCCGCTCGACGGGGTGCCGGCCGAGCTCAACAACGACCACGTGCTCGCCCCGTCCGGCGGGCTCTCCTACGTCTCGGCGCGCGACGGGCACCTCTACGCCGTCGAGCTCGACGGCTCCGCCCCCGCCCGCCGTCTGACCGCCGAGCGCGAGGGCGCGCGCTTCAAGCACTACCTGCACGGCGTCTCGCCCGACGGCGCGACCCTCGCGCTGATCGGCGGCGGCGACGCCTCCGGGCGGTGGCGGACCGACGTCTACACGATGCCGGCCGCAGGAGGCGCGCTCACCGCCCTGACCGACGACGAGCCGGCGGACGACGGCGTCGACGTCTCGGCCGACGGCCGCACCCTCGTCTTCAACTCCGAGCGGGCCGGAGGAGGGGCGCAGCTGTTCCGCATCGGCCTCGACGGCTCCGCGCTCTCCCGCCTGGTCGAGTCGGACACGGTCGACTGGTTCCCGCACGAGTCGCCCGACGGCGCGCACCTGCTCTACCTCGCCTATCCGGAGGGGACGGCCGGGCACCCCGAGAACGTCGACGTCGAGCTGCGGCTGCTCGACCTCCCCGGGCGCTCGACGCTCGAGCCCGGCCGCGTGCTGGAGCGCCTCCACGGCGGGCAGGGGACGATCAACGTCTCCGGCTGGGCGCCGGACTCGACGCGCTTCGCCTACGCCGACTACCCGCGGCGCTGAGAGCCTGAGTCCTTGCCGCGCATGCGCGGGAGGGGGATCGATCACGGCGGGGAGCGGGTCTTGAATCGGGGTATGAGCATCGACAGCGCAGCATCCTCCTCCGTCACCCGCTCGCCGCTCGGCGACTCCGGCATCGACGTCTTCCCGCTCTCGCTCGGCGGCAACGTCTTCGGCTGGACCGCGGGCCGGCAGACCTCCTTCGACGTCCTCGACGGCTACACGGCCGCGGGCGGCGACTTCATCGACACCGCCGACGCCTACTCCGCCTGGGTCCCGGGCAACACGGGCGGCGAGTCCGAGACGATCATCGGCGAGTGGCTCGCGCAGCGCTCGGGG
Source organism: Rathayibacter sp. AY1E8 (assembly GCF_002931415.1). Taxonomy (NCBI): domain Bacteria; kingdom Bacillati; phylum Actinomycetota; class Actinomycetes; order Micrococcales; family Microbacteriaceae; genus Rathayibacter; species Rathayibacter sp. AY1E8. Next base: position 28,217 of record NZ_PSVI01000004.1, on the reverse strand, counting down.
GACCGGGACGACGTGGTGATCGCGACGAAGGCGGGCCGCCACCCGCAGTTCACCGGCCTCGCGCCCGACACCGTGCGCGCGGCCGCCCGCGCCTCCCTCGAGCGCCTCGCGACCGACCGGATCGACCTCTACTACGCCCACTTCGACGACGAGGCCGTGCCGATGGCCGACATCGCCGCCGTGTTCTCCGAGCTCGTGGACCAGGGCCTCGTCCGCGCGATCGGAGTGTCGAACTTCAGCGCCGAGCGCGTCGCGGAGTGGCTGCGCATCGCGGGCGAGGAGGGCCTGCACTCGCCCGTCGCGCTGCAGCCGCACTACAACCTCGTGGAGCGCGGGATCGAGGCCGACCTGCTGCCCCTCGCCCGCGAGGCGGGGCTGGCCGTCGTCCCCTACTCCGCCCTGGCGTCAGGATTCCTGACCGGCAAGTACCGCGACGGATCGACGCCCGAGGGTCCGCGCGCCGACGGCGCCTCCCGCTACCTCGACGGCCGCGGCCGCCGGGTGCTGGCGGCGCTCGACGCGGCGGCGGAGGCGCACGGCGCCGAGGTGGCGACGGTGGCGCTCGCGTGGCTCCGCTCGCAGCCCGGAGTGGTCGCGCCGATCGCCAGCGCCCGCGTGATGGAGCAGCTGCCGGCGCTGATCGCCTCGGCCTTCCTCGAGCTGAGCGCCGAGGAGCTCGCCGCGCTCGACGAGGCGAGCCGGGCGTAGCCGCAGACGGGCGGCCGCGGGGGCGCGTCCCCCGCGGTCATCGACGCTCCGCGGAGGTGCTATCGTCTAACGGTGCCAAATCGCGGGCACGCCCCGAGAGGGGCTGGCAGACCCGCAGGTGCGCCCCCTTAGCTCATTGGTAGAGCACTTCCTTGGTAAGGAAGAGGTAGTGGGTCCGATTCCCACAGGGGGCTCCGTTCCCCGCAGGCCAGACCTGCGAAGAACGCGCGGCGGGGTAGCTCAGGTGGTTAGAGCACACGGCTCATAATCGTGGTGTCGCGGGTTCAAGTCCCGCTCCCGCTACAGCGAGAAGGCCCCGGTTCGCGCGTCGAACCGGGGCCTTCTCCGTTCCCGGGCGAGGTCCTGCCCGCGGGAGAGGTCTCAGACCGCGCAGCCCGCGAAGAGCACGTCGTCCGAGGAGACCAGGTCCTCCAGGGTCAGCAGGCGGTCGAGGTCGTGGCCGGCGGCCAGGGCGTTGGCGCGCTCCGGTGCGGTCTGGGGGGCGAGGCGCCCCTCCATCACCCCGCCGAGGGCGCGGACGGCGCAGGCGGCGACCACTCCCTCCGGGGTGCCGCCGATGCCGAGGACGAGGTCGACGCGGCCCGCGGGATCGGCCGCCTCGATCGCGACCGACACGTCGCCCTCGCCGCGCAGCTCGAGCGCGACCCCGGCCGCGCGCAGAGCCGCGATGAGCCCGGAGTGACGCGGCTTGTCGAGCACGACGACGACCAGCTCCGCGACGGGCTTCCCAAGCGCCGCCGCCAGCCGTGCGGCGTTCTCGGCGGGAGGGAGGTCGAGCGAGACGGCGCCCCGGCCCGCTCCGGAGCAGACCAGCTTGTCCATGTAGAAGACGTCACGCGGGTCGAACAGCGTGCCTCGCGGGGCCAGCGCGATCACGCTCACCGAGCCGGGGAGCCCCTCCGCCGTGAGCCGGGTCCCGTCGAGCGGATCGACCGCCACGTCGCAGGAGGGAGCGGAGGCGCGGCCGAGGCGCTCGCCGTTCGCGAGCATCGGGGCCTCGTCCTTCTCGCCCTCGCCTATCACGACGACGCCGTCGAACGGAGCGTCGGCCAGCACGGCGCGCATCGCCGCGACCGACGCCTCGTCCGCCGCGACCTTGTCGCCGCGCCCGTACCAGCCGCGCGCCGCCTCGGCCGCCGCGCGCACGGCTGCGGCCACCGCCTCCTGCAGCTCGGCCGGGTAGGCGGGCGACGCGATCAGCCGCAGGCCGCTCATGCGCGCGCGGGCTGAGCGGTCGCGGTGCGGACCAGCCGCTCCAGGGTGCGCAGGCCGTCGGAGGAGAGCACCGACTCCAGGTGCCCCTGCACCGACGCGACGTGCTCGCCGCGCAGGGCGTTGACCACTCCCGTCTCCGGGTCGACCGACACCTCGAGCCCCAGCCGGGGCGTGCGCGCGACGCCGGGGGCGACGGAGGAGAAGGTGTTGTAGAAGCCGATCGCGGCGTCCTCGCCGAACACGTCCACCGCCAGGCGCACGCCCTGGCGGGGCGCGGGCAGCGGCTCGACCGGGAGGCCCGCCAGCAGTGAGAGCATCTGGTGGCTGAGGCAGACGGCGAGCATCGGCCGCTCCGCCTCGAGGCGGGTGGTCATCAGCGAGCGCAGGTGCGCGATCCGCGGGTCGGAGTCGTCGCGGGGGTCGCCCGGGCCGGGGCCGAAGACGACGAGGTCGTCGCTCAGCACGTCGGCGACCTCCGACCAGCGCTCGACCCGGGCGTCCATCCCGAGGTGGCGCAGCTGGTGGGCGAGCATCGTCGTGAACTGGTCCTCGTTGTCGACGATCAGCGCGGTGTGCCCGGCGAGGCCGGCGATGTGCTCGGGCGCCTGGGGCCGGAGCCAGAACGAGGCGAGCCGCTCGTTGCGCGCCTCGAGCGCCTCCTGCACGCCCGGCTGCGCGTTCAGGTCGAGGGCCGGCGGCACCTCGCGGTGCGGCAGCAGGCCGAGGGCGGAGAGGACGCCCGACGCCTTCGCCCGCGTCTCGGCGACCTCGCCCTCGGGGGTGGAGTGGCGCACGAGCGTCGCGCCGGCCGGCACGGTGAGGCGGCCGTCCGCGCGGAGGTAGGCGGTGCGGATGAGGATGGGGGCGTCGACCGTGTAGCCGTGCTCCTCCGGCTCGAAGAGGGCGAGCACGCCGGAGTAGTAGCCGCGCGGCTCCTTCTCGTACTCGGCGATCACGGCGCACGCGTTCTCCATCGGCGAGCCGGTGACCGTGGGCGCGAACATCGTCAGCCGCAGGACCTCGCGCACGTCGAGTCCGGTGCGGCCCTCGAGCAGGTATTCGGTGTGGCTGAGCCGCGACATCTGCTTGAGGAACGGCCCGAGGATGCGGCCGCCGTCCGGGCAGACCGCGCTCATCATCTTCATCTCCTCGTCCACGACCATGAAGAGCTCCTCGCTCTCCTTGACGTCGGCGAGGAACGCGAGCACCTCCTCCCCGGTGGGTCCGGCCGCGGGGTGGCGGAAGGTGCCGCTGATCGGGTTCATCATCGCGACGCCGTCGCGCACCGAGACGTGGCGCTCGGGGGTCGCGCCGACGGCGGTGACCGTCTGCGCGCCGTCGACGCCGGGGGTGTGGATCGCGAAGGTCCAGTACGCGCCGGACTCGTCGGTGAGCAGGCGGCGGAACCAGGCCAGGACCGCCTCGACGGGCGGCGCGTCGGTCTGCGCGACGAAGGCGCGGTTGATGACGAAGTTGGCGCCCTCGCCGCGGCCGATCTCGTCCTCGATCACCCGGCGGACGATGTCGGCGTACTCGTCGTCCGGCACGTCGAAGCCGCGCTCCTCGACCGGGATCTCCCGCTCGGGCAGGAGCCGCAGCACCTCCGCCAGGGGGACGCACTCGCGCTCGCGCACCACGAGGTTGCGCAGCGGGGCTCCGTCGTCCTTCGCCGCGAAGCCGCGCTCGCGCACCTGCCGGTAGGGCACGAGGGTCAGCACGTCGTCGCCGTCGAGCGGGATGTCGGCCAGGCCCTCGACGTCGAGCACGTCGCCCGTGAACACGTCGACGGCGTCGCGGCCCTGGCGGAGGACCACCGCGAACGGCAGCGTCCCGTCGGAGGCGAGGATGCGGGAGAGGAGCGAGGTCATCGTGGTCCTTGTATCGGGTCGTGCCCCACCCGGGCCCTGACATGCAGAACGACCGCCCGGAGGAGGCGGTCGCGTGCGAGGGGTCTGCGCGTCGGTCCGCCTAGGAGGCGGGCCACCAGGGGCTTCGGATCGACGTGCGCACGCGGCGAGTCTAGGGGAGAGCCGGGCGGCGGCCAAGCGGTGTCAGGCGGCCGGCCGCTCGGTCGGCTCGCCCCGCAGGGTCCGGAGCAGGAGGGTCGCGCCGGCCGTGGCGGCGGGGGTGGCGACGACCGCGCCCCCGGGGACGAGGAACGCCAGGTAGACGGCGATGCCGAAGCCGAGCGAGACCGCGCGGTGCTCGCCGAGGAGGCGGCGGCGGTCGCGGAGGGAGAGCCCCCGGGCGTCGCCCGCGAACCCGGTCAGCTCGAGCGCGAGGGCCCTCCCGCCGACCAGGGCGCCGGCGACGAGGCCGACGATCGAGCCGACCACCGGCACCAGGCCCAGCAGCACCAGGACCACGCCGATCCCGAGGGAGGTGACGACCAGCACGGCGGAGTCGCGGAGGCCGCGGCCGACCCCCTGCCAGAAGGTGCTCTCGCGCTCGTCGGGCACGCCGCCGAGGTCGTCCTCGACCCGCCGCCAGATCCGCTCGTAAAAGGGGTCGCCGACCAGCAGGGTCACCGCGGCGAAGAGGACCACGCCGAGGGCGAGCACGGCGCCGACCACCGCGATCGAGAGCACCAGGCGGACGGTGGCGGCCGTGCCCTCGTCCCAGCCGCCGGCGAACGGGGTGAGCGCGGTCACCGCGTCCTGCACCCGCGTGAGCACCAGGACCAGCACGCCGACGAAGACCAGGCCGACGATCAGGGGCGGGATCGCGCCGAGGAGCATCGCCCGCGGCGAGCGGACCCAGGTGCGGAAGCCGCGGAGGAAGAGCCGGGCACCGAGGCCGAGATCGCGGAGGACGCTCATCCCCCGATCCTCGCAGGTGGGTCCGGCCCGGCGGTCCGGTAGAACACCCGACCGTGCGGGGTGCGGAGCCTCAGACCCGCTCGAACGGAGCGAGCAGCCCCGCCATCGCCTTCGTCCGCGGCGCGGCGTACTCGTCGCGCCGCGAGGTGCTGACGCCCATCGCGACGAGCCCCTCCACCAGGCGCACCGCCGAGGCGACGCCGTCGATCACGGGCACGCCCAGCTCCCGTGAGAGGTCGCGGCACAGGTCGGCCATGCCCGCGCAGCCCAGCACGATCGAGTCGGACCCGTCGACGGCCAGCGCTTCGGCGCACTCCGCCAGGATCGCGCGGCGGGCGTCGGAGCGGGGGTCGTCGAGTTCGAGCACGGGGATGTCGCAGGCGCGCACCTGACGGCAGGCGTCGCCGAACCCGGCGCGGCGGGCGATGTCCCAGGCGCGGCCGCTGGTGCGCGAGAGCGTGGTGACCACGCTGAAGCCCCGGCCGACGAGCGCGGCCATGTGCATGGCGGCCTCGGCGATCCCCACGACCGGGCCGCTCGCGATCTCGCGCGCGGCGTCGACGCCCGGGTCGCCGAAGCACGCGATGACCGCGCCGTCGCTGCCGGCCGCCTCCGCCCGGGCGATCTCGTGCAGGACGCCGGGCACGGCGAGCGCCTCGTCGTAGTGGCTCTCGATCGATGCCGGACCCATCGGCGGGGTGACGGCCGTGATCTCGGTGCCGAGCGAGGCGACGGAGCGGGCGGCCCGGCCGATCGCCGCGGTCATCGCAGTGCTGGTGTTCGGGTTGACGACGGTGATGCGCATGGTGGTTCCTCGGTTCGGGTGCCGGGAGGGGGAGGGACCCGCCCGGCCGCCGGTCCGCGGGATGCGGAGCGGCCGGAGCGGATCCCTCCTCCGTGCCGGCCGGTTCAGACGGTCGAGCCGTCGCTGACGTGCTCGAGGTCCTCGTCGAGGCGCCCGATCCGCGGCGCGCGCCGCTCGAGCACGGCCATCGCGACGAACCCGAGCCCGCAGCCGAGGAACCAGCTGTAGTCGCCGAGCCAGGTGAACTCCGCGCCTCCCGCCTCCGCGATCCAGCGCGGCACGAGCACCGAGGCGACGGAGGGGACTCCGCCGATCACGGTCGCCCAGACGGCGTTGGGGTTGAAGCCGCGCGAGAACCAGTAGCGGCCCTTCTCGCTCATCGTGTAGAGGTCGTCCACCCAGACGCGCTGGCGGCTGATCAGGTAGTAGCCCGCGATGAGGACGCCGAACAGCGGTCCGATCAGCGCGCCGAGGATGCCGAGCGTGTAGTGGATGGCGGTGTCGTTCGAGTACCAGTTCCACGGGGTGAGCAGCACCGAGCCGACGGCGGCGATCATGCCGCCCATCCGCCAGCTGATCTTCTTCGGGTTGACGTTCGAGAAGTCGAACGCGGGGGAGATGAAGTTGGCGACGATGTTGATGCCGATCGTCGCGATGACGAAGGTGAGCCCGCCGAGGAGCACGGCGAACCAGGTGTCGATCCGCTCGACGGTCTCGATCGGGTCGGTGATCAGCTCGCCGAAGACCGGCACGGTCGCCGAGGCGGTGATCACGGTGAGGAGGGAGAAGAAGAGGAAGTTGATCGGGAGGCCGAGCAGGTTGCCGCGCTTCACGGCGCCGTAGCTGCGGGCGTACCGGGAGAAGTCGCCGAAGTTGAGCATCGGGCCCGAGAAGTAGGAGACGACCAGGGCGACGGCCGAGATCATCACCGGCACCGCGGCGGCGAGGTCGAGCGGCTCGCCGGAGCCGAGGGTGAGCGAGATGTTCTCCCAGCCCGCCTGCGACACCAGGTAGACGGCCAGCACGAGCATCACCACGTAGACCGCCGGTCCCGCCCAGTCGATGAAGCGGCGGATCGACTCCATGCCCCGCCAGAACAGCGCGGCCTGCGCGACCCAGAGGATCGCGTAGGAGAGGTAGCCCAGGGCCGAGAGGCCGAGGAACGACGCCTCGGGCGTGTTCAGGGCGGCCATGCCCGGGAAGAACTTGAGGAAGACGATGTTCAGCGACTGCGCCGCCAGGTAGGTCTGCACGCCGTACCAGGCGATCGCGATCAGTCCGCGGATGATCGCCGGGATGTTCGCGCCGCGGATGCCGAAGATCGCCCGGTTGATGACGGGGTAGGGCACGCCGGTGACCTGGCTGGGCTTGGCGACGAGGTTGCAGAAGACCTGCACGATCACGATGCCCACCACCAGGGCGACGAGCACCTGCCAGCCGGCCAGGCCCAGCGCGAAGAGCGAGCCCGCGGTCACGTACCCGCCGACGCTGTGCACGTCCGACATCCAGAACGCGAAGATGTTGTAGCTCGACCAGCGCTGCTTCCGGAGCGGGGCGAGGTCCTCGTTGGAGAGGCGGTCGTCGTAGCCGGCGCTCGCCGCGGCGGCGGGATCCGGATCGACGGGGGGAGCGGTGACTCGGGGTGCGGTGACGCGGTCGGACATGGGTGGATCCACCTCTCGGGCGGTCGTGCGCAGAGCGGCACGGAGCGGATGTGTCAGGGTGGTCGGGACGTCCGGCCGAGGAGGCGGGGCGTCGCGGAGAGCGTTCCGAGTGAAGTGATCACTTCACGCGGGCCACGCTACGAGTCGGGAGGCCGCCGCTCGTTTCGGCTCCGTTACGGCTGTGTGACGATCCGCGAGAGGGGACGGGCCATGCCCTCCGACGACACCGCGCCCGACGAGGCGGCCGCCCGGGCGATCGCGGACGGGGCCGGACTCGGCGCCCGGCTGCGGGAGCTGCGGCTCTCGGCGGGCCTGTCGCTGAAGGCCCTCGCCGGGCGACTCGGCATCTCCGTGAGCGCCGTCTCGCAGATCGAGCGCGGAGCGATGCAGCCCTCGGTCGGCCGGCTGATCGCCCTCGTGGACGCGCTGGGGGTCCCGCTGTCCGCCGTGTTCGACCAGGGCGCGTCGGCGCCGGTCGAGACCGAGGTCGTCCGGGCGCGCGAGTCGGCGCCCGTGGCGCTCGAGGGCGGAGTGCTGTTCCGCCGTCTGGCGCCGCGTCCGCTGGACGCCGTCGACTTCTTCGAGTCGACCTACCCGCCGGGCTCGACCTCGACGGCGCACCGGCAGCTGCTCCGCCACGACGGGTTCGAGATGGGGACGGTGACGCTCGGAGAGCTGACGGTCGAGTTCGAGGACGAGTCGGTCGTCCTCGGGCCGGGCGACGCCATCACGTTCCCGTGCGAGCGGCCGCACCGCATGGTCAACACGGGCTCGACCACGGCGATCGCGACCTGGCTGATCGTCCACCGCTGACACCGCGCCGGTGCTTCGTGCCGGACCCCTGGCGGCACCACCTGCGTATGGGACCCTGGTCCTCGCTCCTCCACAACGGGCGGACGACCGTCTCCTGTCCACACCCCGGTCGGGATCGGGGCGCGGCGGGCCCTCGGTGTCGGTACCGCCTGGTGGGCTGGTCTCCTCGACCGAGGGGTGCGGAACGTGGAGGAGCGGATGGACGGCAGGAACGACGAGGGGTGCCCGCGCTGGTGCGCGGGCGAGCACGACGAGCTGGTCGCGGCGGGGGAGCGGCTGCACCGCTCCGCGGCGAGCTCGCTCCCGGTGGTGCTCTGGGCGGGCCGAGACGGGGCCGCGGGCGCGACGGTGCACGTCTCCCTGTGCCGCCCGGGGGAGTCGGGGGAGGACAGGCTCCGCCTGGAGGCCGACGGGCTCGGCGAGGTCGACCTCGATCTCAGCTCGGGGTCGCGGCTGGCCGGCGCGGTGCTCCGGCTACTCGGCGCCTCGTGAGGTGCGCGGCGGATCGGGCGGCAGGAGGTCCGTCAGCTCGATCTCGAGCGCCTCGCAGAGCGCGAGGAGGGTGTGCAGCGTGGGGTTCGCGGGCGAGCCGGGCTTCGACTCGCCCTTCTCGAACTTCTGGTAGGTGTAGCCCGCGAGCCCGGCCGCGTGGGCGATCCGCTCCTGGCTGGCGCCCTTGGCGATGCGGGCCCGGTGCATGTTGGTGCCGAGCTCGCGGGCGTAGGTCGCCCAGTCGCGCTCGGGAGTGGGTGTCGACATGCCCGCCAGCTTCGGAGAAGTTCGGCCGCGGGTCAGCCATACACGGATGGGAAATTCTCGGTGGTCATACCCGGGTGACCACCGGCCGCGCCTCCGGAGCCCCGAGGGCCCCGCGACGGCAGCGCCTAGTATGGCCGGGTGCCAGTGAACCCCGAACTCGTCGGGCGCGTCTTCGCGCCCACGGAGCCCTATCAGGTGGGGCGCGAGAAGGTGCGCGAGTTCGCCCGCGCCGTCTCCGCGACCTCCCCCCTGCACCACGACGTCGAGGCCGCCCGCGCCGCCGGGCACCCCGACCTCGTCGCTCCGCCCACCTTCGCCGTCGTCGTGCAGGAGTTCACGCTCCAGCAGCTGCTCGCCGAGCCCGACGGCGGGATCGACTTCAGCCGCGTCGTGCACGGAGACCAGCGCTTCGTGCTGTCCCGTCCGGTCGTCGCCGGCGACGAGCTGACCGCGACCCTCTCGGTCGCCGCCATCAAGAAGCTCGGCGCCCACTCGATGGTCACCACCGAGTCCCGCATGGTCGACGCGAGCGGCGAGCACGTCGTCACCGCGATCTCGACCCTCGTGGTCAGGGGAGACGAATGAGCACCGCACTGCCCGCTCTCGCCGAGCTGAGCGTCGGCCAGGTCGTCGCCGAGAGCCGCTTCCCGATCGACCGCGGCACCCTGGTGCGCTATGCGGGCGCCTCGGGCGACTTCAACCCCATCCACTACCGCGACGACGTCGCCGCCGAGGTCGGCCTGCCCGGCGTGCTCGCGCACGGCATGCTCACGATGGGCACCGCGGTGCAGGTCGTCGTCGACTGGGTCGGCGACCCCGGACGCGTGGTCGACTACCAGGTGCGCTTCACCCGCCCCGTCGTGGTGGACCCGCGCGACGGCGCCGCGATCGACGTGGTCGCCAGGATCGGTGCTGTGAACGCCGAGGAGGGCTGGGTCCGCGTCGACCTGGCCGCCTCGGTCGAGGGCCAGTCCGTCCTCGGCAAGGCCCAGGCACGGGTCCGACTCGCGTGACCTCCGCGCCGCTGCTCTCCGCCCTGACCACCCTCCGCGTCGGCGGACCCGCCGAGCGCCTCGTCGAGCCCGCCACCGAGGCGGAGCTGGTCGAGACGCTCGTCGGCCTGTGGTCGGACGACGAGCCGTGGCTGCTGCTCGGCGGCGGCTCCAACCTCCTCGTGGGCGACGACGGGGTCGAGGGCACGGTCGTGCGCGTGCGCACCACCGGCGTCGAGCGGCTCCCCTCCGACGAGCCGGGGCGCGTGCTCCTGCGGGTCCAGGCGGGCGAGTCGTGGGACGGCCTCGTCGCGACGACCGTGGGGCGCGGCTGGGCGGGCCTCGAGGCCCTCAGCGGCATCCCCGGCACGGTCGGTGCGTCGCCCGTGCAGAACATCGGCGCCTACGGCCAGGAGCTCTCGGACACGCTGGTCGCGGTCGACTTCCTCGACGAGGGCGCCCGCGAGCCCGTCCGGCTGACGGCGGAGGAGCTGCAGTTCGCCTACCGCACCTCCGTGATCAAGCAGGGCCGCCGGGGCGCGGTGCTGGCCGTCGAGTTCGCGCTCGAGGAGGTCGGCGCCGAGGGCGACGGCACTCCCGTCGCCTACGGTCAGCTGGCGTCGGCGCTCGGAGTCGCGCTCGGCGACCGCGTGCCGCTCGCGCGGGTGCGCGAGACCGTGCTGGCGCTGCGTGCGGGCAAGGGCATGGTCCTCGATCCGGAGGACCCGGACACCGCGAGCGCCGGCTCCTTCTTCACCAACCCCCTCGTCACGAGCGCGTTCGCCGACTCCCTGCCGCCCGAGGCGCCGCGCTGGCCGGTCGAGCCGACGGCGGAGGCGCCCGTCATCACCCCGCTCGCCGCGGTCGAGGCAGGAGCGCCCGTCGGGCTGCCCGTGCCTCCCCGCGCCGACGGCCTGGTGAAGCTCAGCGCCGCGTGGCTGATCGAGCACGCCGGCGTCTCGCGCGGTTTCGCCCTGCCCGGCTCGCGGGCCGCCGTGTCGAGCAAGCACACCCTCGCCCTGACCAACCGCGGAGGAGCGACGGCCGAACAGGTCGCCGAGCTCGCCCGGTACGTCCAGGGCCGCGTCCTGGCGGAGTTCGGCGTGCTGCTGCACCCCGAGCCCGTCGTGGTCGGCACCGCGGTCTGAGTCCGCGCGGTCTGCGCGCGCAGGCCCCGCGCTCGCGGGGACGCGCGCCCTCCGGCCGCGGCCTCCTCCGGCTCAGCTGTCGCGGCGGATCCAGCGGAAGCCGAAGCGGCAGGCGACGAGCCCCACGACGAGCCAGATACCGAGCACCAGCGCGACGCCGCCGAGGTCCCACGACCCGTTCACCTCCGCCTCTTCGAACCCGCTCGGCAGGAACACGGCGCGCATGCCCTGCGCGATCCACTTGAGCGGGAAGACGCTCGCCGTGTTCTGCAGCCAGTCCGGCAGCGTCGTGAACGACAGGTACGACCCCGAGATGAACTGCAGCACGAGCAGCGGCGGCACGATCACGGCGGTCGCGCTCTTGCCCGAGCGGGGCAGCGCGGAGACGGCGATGCCGAGGATGGCCGACGTCGCGACTCCTGCCAGGTAGACCCAGGCGAAGGTCGCCCAGCGCCCGCTGTCGGTGGGCAGCTCTACCGAGAACACCGTCGCCGCGACGAGGAGCAGCAGGGCCGTCTGCGCGAGGCTCGTCACGAGCACCTGGCCGAACTTGCCGATGAAGTAGCTGAAGACCGGCAGCGGTGCCCCCGCGAGGCGCTTGAGCGTGCCGTCGCCGCGCTCGACCGCGATGTCGACGCCCAGGTTCTGGACGCCCGAGAGCAGGATCCCGGCCGCGGCGAGGCCCGGCACGTAGTACTCGGCCATCGGGATGCCCGGGTCCTGCGGGTTCGCCTGCATCACCGCGGTGTCGCCGAACGCGACCGAGAAGATCGTCAGGAGCAGCACCGGGAAGAGGAAGGTGAAGAACACCTGGTCCGGAGCGCGGAAGTACGAGCGGATCTCGTAGCGGGCGCGGGCGAGTCCGAGGCGGACGGTGCGTCCCGGGCCGGTGGAGAGGGTGCGGGGGCGGGTGGCGACGGCGGTCACGCGGGCTCTCCGATCAGGTCGACCGCGTCGCGGTCCTCGCGGATGAGGTCGAGGTAGATGTCCTCGAGGCTGGGGCGGACGACCTCGAGCGCCGTCGGCTCCCCGATCCGGGCGTGCAGCTCGGCGACGGTCCGGGCGGGCTCGGTGGTGCGCAGCCGGTGCAGCACGCCGTCCTCGCGCCACTGCACGATCGGGACGCGCGCCTCGTCCCCTCCGATCGCGCTCATCGGGCCGATGGCCAGGAGCCGCCCGCCGGAGATCACGGCGGCGCGGTCGCCGAGGCGGGCGGCCTCGTCGAGGTAGTGGGTGGTGAGCAGGATGGTCGTGCCCTCGCTCTTGAGCAGAGCGATCAGGTCCCAGAAGGAGTGGCGGGCCTCGGGGTCGAATCCCGTGGTGGGCTCGTCGAGGAACACCAGCTCGGGACGGCCGATGATGCCGAGGGCGACGTCGACACGGCGGCGCTGGCCGCCGGAGAGGCGCCCGATGCGCGAGCGGGCCTTGGACGTCAGCCCGACGGCCTCGATGGTCTCGTCGACGTCGCGCGGTCGCGGATAGAGGCTGGCGAAGTGCGCGATCTGCTCGCGGACCGTCGCGTTGCCGGACTCGCCGCTGGACTGCAGGACGATCCCCAGACGCGCCTTCCACGCCAGGTCGCCGTGGCGCGGGTCGACCCCGAGCACCGACACCTCGCCGCCGGAGCGGTCGCGGTAGCCCTCGAGGATCTCGATGGTCGTCGACTTGCCGGCGCCGTTAGGGCCGAGGAGCGCGAAGGTCTCGCCCCGGTGGATGTCGAAGGAGACTCCCGCGACCGCCGGAGCGCCCCCGTAGTCCTTCCGCAGGTCGCGGACTCGGACGGCGTGGTCTTCGCTCATCGTCACAGCGTGCCCTGTCGCACCCCTCCGGCGACAGTGATCCCCGATTTCCGCCTCCCTCTTGCCCTCCCCGCCCCGAGATGCCAGGCAGCCCTCACCTGTCGGACAGGCCCGTCGCAGTACCCGCCGGTCACCGTGAGGCACGGTCGAGCGGCGACCGGCGATCCGCGTGTCGGCGGATCGTCGTCCGCGCTGCGCACCCCGCTCTCTGCGACGCACCCCCGTCGTCGAGCCGCCGCTGCCGATCGACGGCGCAGGCGGAGGAGGGCTAAACGGTGCCGAAGAGCCGCTGCAAGCGGCGCACGCCCTCGAGGAGCGCGTCGTCGCCGAGGGCGTAGGACAGGCGGAGGTAGCCGCTCGGACCGAAGGCCTCGCCGGGGACGGTGGCGACCTCGGCCTGCTCGAGGACGAGGTCGGCGAGCTCGAGGGAGGTCGTCGGGGTGGTGCCGTTCCACTCGCGGTTCAGCAGCCCGTTCACGTCGGGGTAGACGTAGAACGCGCCGCCGGGGGTGGGGCACTCGATCCCGTCGATCGCGTTCAGCTCGGCGACGATGGTGCGGCGGCGGCGGTCGAAGGCCAGGCGCATCTCCTCGGCCGGCTCCTGCGGGCCGGTGAGGGCGGCGATCGCGGCGCGCTGCGAGATGTTCGAGACGTTGCTCGAGAGGTGCGACTGGAGGTTCGAGGCGCCCTTGATCGCGTCGGCCGGGCCGACCATCCATCCGACGCGCCAGCCGGTCATCGCGTAGGTCTTCGCGACGCCGTTGACGAGGATCGTCCGGTCGCGCAGGGCCGGCACCGCCTCGACGATCGAGGTCGCGTGCTCGAGCGGGCTCGCGTCGTCCTGGTCGCCGGTGGAGTAGACGAGGTTCTGGTAGATCTCGTCGGCGATGATCCAGAGGCCGTGCTCCTCGGCCCACTCGCCGATCTCGCGGGTCTGCTCGGCCGAGTAGACGGCGCCGGTGGGGTTGGAGGGGGAGACGAACAGGAGCACCTTGGTGCGCTCGGTGCGCGCGGCCTCCAGCTGCTCGACCGTGACCAGGTAGCCCTGGTCGGCGCCCGCGAACACGTCCACCTGCACGCCGCCGGCGAGCTTGATCGCCTCGGGGTAGGTGGTCCAGTACGGGGTCGGCACCAGCACCTCGTCGCCGTCGTCGAGGAGGGTCTGGAAGGCCTGGTAGACGGCCTGCTTGCCGCCGTTGGTGACCACGACCTGCGAGGGGTCGACGGCCCATCCGGAGTCGCGCGCCGTCTTCTCCGCGATGGCCGCGCGGAGGTCGGGGAGGCCCGCCGCGGGGGTGTAGCGGTAGTTCCCCGGGTCGAGCACGGCGGCCGAGGCGGCCTCGACGATGTGCTCGGGAGTGAGGAAGTCGGGCTCGCCGGCGGCGTAGGACACGACCGGGCGGCCCTGGGCCTGGAGGGCCTTCGCCTTGGCGTCGACCTTCAGAGTGGCGGACTCGGCGATGGCGGCGATGCGGGCGGAGATGCGGGTGGTGGAGGACACGACGGCCAGCGTATCCTGCGCGCGCACGGGGCTCCGAGGCCCCCCGCCGCTCGGCTGGACACGCCCAGCGGGTCCACGTACACTCGTCCGAGGTAGTCGATCTCTGCCCTCATCCACAGCGCCCGCGAGGGTCGCGGCGGTGGGGCGGCGGGTCGGTCTCCTCCTCGGATGCTCGCAACGGCATCCATAGGGCGGTGGCTCAATTGGTAGAGCAGCGGTCTCCAAAACCGCAGGTTGCAGGTTCGAGCCCTGTCCGCCCTGCACATCGATGCCCGTCGCACGCGGTCCCCGCGACGCTGCGGTCATCGGTCCAGGGCCGCCCATGACGGGCGGTCGGCCACACCGGAGGTTCCGGTGCGGGAAAGGTGCGTGCAGGTGGCCGGGAAAGCAGTCGACGAGCCGAGCGAGGACGTCGTCGCGATCGCCAATCAGCAGCGAGCCGCGCGGCGCAACCCGTTCGCGCGCATCGCCCTCTTCATCCGGCAGGTCATCGCCGAGCTGAAGAAGGTCGTGACGCCCACCCGCAAGGAGCTGGGCAACTACGTCGTGGTCGTGCTGATCTTCGTCGTCATCATGATGGCGCTGGTGTCCTTCCTCGACTGGGTGTTCGCCCTGGCCGTGACGTACGTGTTCGGCACACCCGCCGCCTGACCCGAGAGCATCCGGGCCGCGCGAGCGGAGGGTGCCGGCGACAGCGGGACGCGCCCCGAGGGGCGCGACCGATCGATCGAGAGAGAGTTGTGACGAGTGTCTGACAGAAACCGCGACGACGTCGACTGGGCGACGGCTGCCGAGCAGTCGTCGGAGGTCGAGGAGGAGCAGGAGGGCGACGTCCAGTCGCAGGCTGAGGACGCCGTCGAGCCCGCCGAGCAGGGTGCGCTGAGCATCATCGACGAGAACGAGTCCGAGGACGACCTCGCCTCCGACCTCGAGGCAGCGCTGGACGCCATCGGCTCCGTCGACGACCCCGAGGCCGACTCCGCGGTCGACGAGGCCGCGCACATCGACACCGTCGAGGAGGCCGAAGCGGCCCTCGAGGCCGTCGAGGACGAGGTCGAGGTCGCCGCCGAGGACGCCGAGGCCGCCGGTGAGGACCTCGCCGACATCGACCCGTACGAGGCCTTCCGCACCGAGCTGCGCGGCAAGCCGGGCAAGTGGTACGTCATCCACTCCTACGCCGGCTTCGAGAAGCGCGTGAAGTCCAACATCGAGAACCGCAAGGTCTCGCTCGAGGCCGAGGACTACATCTTCGAGGTCCAGGTCCCGATGGAGGACGTGGTCGAGATCAAGAACGGCCAGCGCAAGATGGTCACCCGCGTGCGCATCCCCGGCTACGTGCTGGTGCGCATGGACCTCAACGAGGACTCGTGGTCGGTCGTCCGCCACACGCCGGGCGTCACCGGCTTCGTGGGCAACGCCCACAACCCGACCCCGCTGCGCTTCGAGGAGGCCTTCACGATGCTGAAGAGCCTCGTCGAGATCAAGGACGTCGCCCCCTCGAAGACCTCCGGCGCCAAGGGCCAGAAGCAGGCCCAGCGCGTGCTGCCCGCCGAGGTCGACTTCGAGATCGGCGAGACCATCACCATCAAGGAGGGCTCGTTCGCGGGTCTTCCCGGCTCGATCAGCGAGATCAAGCCCGAGAGCGGCAAGCTCACCGTGCTCGTCTCGCTCTTCGAGCGCGAGACCCCGGTCGAGCTGTCGTTCGACCAGGTCACCAAGCTCTGACGCGTCGCCTCCGCGCCGCGTGAACGCCCCCTCCGCACGTCGGAGGGGGCGTTCGCCGTTCCGGGCGGCGCCCCCTCCGGCACCGCCCCACGCGCCCCCGGGCGTCGGCCCCTCCTCCGCCCTGTCGGGGGTGGCCCCGCTCGTGTAAGCTCGTACGGGTTTTCGTGTCGGCGCCCGCCTCTGTGCGCGCCGGACGACCCTCCTCCACCGCGATCCGGCACCGTCGGATGCGCGGGAGAGCGGCCGGGAGCCCCCGACCGCTCGAACCCTGAGAAAAGGAATCAGAATGGCCCCCAAGAAGAAGGTCACCGGCCTGATCAAGCTCCAGATCAAGGCCGGCGCGGCCAACCCCGCGCCCCCGATCGGTCCGGCGCTCGGTCAGCACGGCGTCAACATCATGGAGTTCTGCAAGGCGTACAACGCGCAGACCGAGTCGCAGCGCGGCAACGTCATCCCCGTCGAGATCACCGTCTACGAGGACCGCTCGTTCACCTTCGTGCTGAAGACCCCGCCCGCGGCGGAGCTCATCAAGAAGGCCGCCGGCGTCGCCAAGGGCTCCTCGACCCCGCACACCGTGAAGGTCGCGAAGCTCACCCAGGCGCAGGTCCGCGAGATCGCCGAGGCGAAGCAGGTCGACCTGAACGCCAACGACATCGACGCCGCCGCGAAGATCATCGCCGGCACCGCCCGCTCGATGGGCATCACGGTCGAGTAGCGCGACGCGCTGCTCGACGGCGGGAGCGACGCGCCCACCGGCGCGGACCCACCGCGGAAGCCTCGAGAACCCGACGGCGGCCCCTCAGTGGGGTCGCACGCCCGGTCCGGATACGCCTCCGCAGGACCTCCCCGCCTCCCGCGAGCAGCAGTCACGGCCGCGATCGCGGCACCACCAGAACTCCATCACCCCCGTGGGAGAGCCCGCCAGGCTCTAGAACCACATTCTCGTTTCAAGGAGAAACAACATGGCACAGAAGTCGAAGGCCTACCGGGCCGCCGCGGCCAAGCTCGAAGAGGGCAAGTTCTACACGGCCGACGAGGCCGTCGCGCTCGCCCGCGAGACCGGTTCCGCCAAGTTCAACAGCACCGTCGAGGTCGCCCTCAAGCTCGGTGTCGACCCCCGCAAGGCCGACCAGATGGTCCGCGGCACGGTCATCCTGCCCCACGGCACGGGCAAGACCGCCCGCGTCATCGTGTTCGCGACCGGTCCGGCCGCCGAGGCCGCGCTGGCCGCCGGTGCCGACGAGGTCGGCGGCGCCGAGCTCATCGAGAAGGTCGCGGGCGGGTACACCTCGTTCGACTCCGCCGTCTCGACCCCGGAGCTCATGGGCCAGGTCGGCCGTCTCGGAAAGGTGCTCGGCCCCCGCGGCCTCATGCCCAACCCGAAGACCGGCACCGTGACCCCGGACGTGGCGAAGGCCGTGACCGAGATCAAGGGCGGAAAGATCGAGTTCCGCGTCGACAAGCACGCCAACGTGCACCTCGTCGTGGGCAAGGCCGCGTTCACCGAGGAGCAGCTCCAGGAGAACTTCAAGACCGCGCTCGACGAGATCCTCCGCCTCAAGCCGTCCTCCTCGAAGGGCCGCTACATCCAGAAGGCCGCCGTCTCGACGACCTTCGGCCCCGGCATCCCGCTGGACGTCAACGTCTTGGCCTGAGCCGAGCACGCACTGACGTGAGGAGGGGGTCCGCTTCGGCGGGCCCCCTCCTTCGTCGTCCCGGCATACTGGACCGGTGATCCGCCGCTCCGCTCCGCCGCACCTCCCGTGACCGTCCGCCGCGCGTCGGCCGCCGATGCCGAGGCCCTGGCCGAGCTGGCCGCCGCGACCTTCCCGCTGGCCTGCCCGCCGCACACCACCGCGGAGGCGAAGGCCGAGTTCGTGCGCACCGTGCTCTCGGTCGAGCGCTTCCGCGACCACCTCGCCGATCCGCTCCGCTCGCTCCTGGTCGACGACGACTCCGGCGCGCTGACCGGCTACGCGATGCTCGTGCGCGGGGAGCCCGCCGACGCCGACGTCGTCGCGGCGATCCGGCTGCGTCCGACCGTCGAGCTCAGCAAGTTCTACCTCCTGGCCGGCCGGCACGGCTCCGGAGCGGCGGCCGCGCTGATGGCCGCGACCCTCGAGGAGGCGCTGGATCACGGTGCCGCGGGCGTCTGGCTCGGCGTCAACGAGGAGAACGCGCGTGCTCAGCGGTTCTACTCCAAGCACGGCTTCGCGGTCGTCGGCCGCAAGCGCTTCCTCGTCGGCGACCGCTGGGAGGACGACTTCGTCCTCGAGCGCTCTCTCGCCTGACCCTCCCCGCGAGACGCCGCCCGGGTACGCGACACGCTCCGCGTGGCGTACCGGAGCGGCATCTCGCCGAGGTCAGCCCTCGGAGACGGTGAGGACGATCTTGCCGCGGGTGTGGCCCGTCTCGAGCTGCTCGTGCGCCTCGCAGGCGCGGGCCAGGGGGAAGATGCCGTCGATGAAGACGCGGACGTCGCCCGACTCGAGAAGGCGCGAGACCACGCCGAGGGTCGCCCCGTCGGGAGCGACGCGGTAGGTGGAGGCGCGGACGCCCGCAGCGGCCGCCTCCTCGAAGAACCCGGGCCAGCTCCCGGTGGGCGCGTTCACGATCAGGCCCCCGGGGCGGAGGACCCTCAGCGAGCGCGAGCCCGTGTCGTCGTGGACGTTGCCGACCAGATCGATGACCACGTCGACGCCGGACAGCAGCTCGTCGAAGCGCTCGGCCGTGTGGTCGATCACCTGCGCGGCGCCGAGCTCGTGCAGCCACTGCAGGTTGCGGGTCGAGCCGGTCGCGATCACTGAGGCGCCGAAGTAGGCGGCGAACTGCACCGCGAAGTGGCCGACTCCGCCCGACCCGGCGTGGATGAGGATCCGCTGGCCCTCGTGCGCCTTGGCGAGCTCGACGACCATGCCCCAGGCGGTGAGCGCCGCGAGCGGGACGCCGGCCGCCTCCACGTGCGAGAGCGTCGACGGCTTCCGCGCGATGGAGACGCTCGGCACGCTGACGTACTCCGCGTAGGAGCCCGAGTAGCGCGGCACCATGACGAAGCCGTAGACCTCGTCGCCCGGCCGCAGCGGATGCGCCGGGTAGGGGCTCGAGACGACGACGCCCGAGAAGTCGTGGCCGAGGACCGCCGGGTAGGAGGCGATCTGGGAGGCGACCCCCTGGCCCGCGCGCGTCTTCGCGTCGAGCGGGTTCACGCCGGCCGCGACCACCTTCACGGTGAACTCGGCGTTGATGGCGGAGGGGGTCGGCACGGTCGCCAGGTGCAGGGCGGAGGCGTCGCCCGGCGCGTCGATCACCGCCGCCGTCATCGTGTCGGGGAGGACGACCTCCTCCGGGATCTCGCCGATCGCGAGGCCGTGCCCGAGCGCGCTGGTGTGCATCGTCGCCTTTCCTGTCGCTGAGGCGTGCGGGTGGAGCGTGCCGAGGACGTCGCCCCCGATCCCCGCATCCGACGCCGCGACCAGTCAATCGAGGCAATGAGTCGGCGCTGTTACGGGGGTGTCACCCTCGGGAGAAGATTGGCGCGCGGAGCCGCGGGCGCCCGGTCTGGCACGATGAGGGGATGCGACGCCGACGTACCCTGCTGGTCGGCGGTGCCCTCCTTGTCCTGGCCGGGCTCGTGGTCCTCCTGGCCGCCCGGATCAGCATCGGCACCAGCCGCTGGGTCTACGTCAGCGAGATGGGCGCGCCGGACCTGCCGACGGCGGGCGCCTTCGAGGCCGCTCTTCTGCTCGTGGCGGCCGGCGGCGCGCTGATCGCCGCGGGCGCCTGGCCGGTGCGCGCCCGCCTGCTGCCCGCCCTCCGCCCGGCGGGCGCGATCCTCCTGGCGGCCGCCTGCTTCGCGCTCGCCTCGCAGGTGACCTGCACGGCGGGCTGCCCGCTGCCGGTCGGGCCGGCCTTCCGCTGGCAGGACCTCATCCACACCTCGGCCGCCGTGCTCGGCTTCGGGGCCGCCTGCGCCGCGATGCTCCAGCTGGCGACCGTGCGGGGGCGCCCTGCGGTCGCGCGGCTCTCGCTCGCCGCCGGGATCTCGGTGGCGGTCGTCGCCGGGACGGGTGGGATCCTGTCGCTCCTGCGCGTGTGGCTGCGGCTCGGCGGCACGCTCGAGTTCGTGGCGACGGCGATCGCGGTGCTCTGGCTCGCGTTCGTCGGCCTGGTGCTCGCGCTCGAGGACCTCAGCGCCGAGCGAGCCAGCCGCGGACGTGCCCGCGGATCCGGTCCTGCTGAGCGGCGAAGCCCTCGTCCCGCGACGGCACCCGCTCGCAGTCCGCATCCGGAAGAGCCCTAGCCCACGCCTCCGCGACCTCGACCGGGTGCACGGGGTCGCGCTCGGCCGCGATCACCAGGGTGCGCGCGATGACCTCGCCCAGCTCTCCGGAGTCGCGGTAGGCGGCGTTCCGCGGGATCTGGGCGAGCCGGACGGCGCGCTCGGCCGCGCGCGGGGAGCGGAACTGCAGCGTCAGCGCCTCCGCCGACGCGGGGGACACCTCGGCGGCGCGCGCGAACAGGCCCGAGGCGCGGAACATCCGCTCGCCGCGCTTCGCGCCGTGGTCGTGCAGCAGCTGCGCGATGACGGGGAACACGGTGAGGTTCTCGGGCAGCGGCTCGGCGGTGAAGGCGGGACGCACGAAGACGGCGCGGTCGATCGGCAGCACGCGTCGGACCGCGAGGCGCAGGGCGATCGCGGCGCCCATCGAGATGCCGAGCACCGTGAGCGGCTTGTGCGCGGCTCCGGCGCGCACGACCTCCTCCGTCACCTCGTCGGCGAGCGCCTCGAGGGCGAAGTCGCCGGGCGCGCCGATCAGCTCGGAGGCGCCGTGGGCGCGGACGTCCGGGGCGATGACCTCGCTGCCGGCGGGGAGGGCGGAGCGCAGCAGCCCCAGCGGCTGGGAGCGGTCGCCGCCCAGGCCGTGCAGGAGGAGGACCGTCACCGGGCGCGCGTCCGCTCGTGCAACTCGGCCATCAGCATCCCCGCCAGCCGCACGAGGATGTGGATCTCGTCCTCGTCGCGGTCGACCCAGCGGGAGTTCGGCTCGCCCTCGATCGGCACGAAGTCGCGGTGCTGCTCCCAGACGACGAGCGTGCGCTCGGCGCCGAGGACGTACTGCTGCCAGAAGACCTGCCGCAGGTAGTGGCGCGGGATGCTCCGCCACGGCTTCGTCGTGGTCTTGATCTCGCAGAGCTCGAGCCGGCCGTCCTCGCGGAGGCCGATGCCGTCGGGCGTGGCGAGGTGGCGCCGCTCCTGGCTCGCGTGGAAGAGGGTGCTGCTGGGCTCGATCGCGTGCTCGCTCCGTACCCAGGCGGCGATCTCGGGCTCGCGGGCGCGGCCGTGGTCGGTGAAGGCGTTGCCGCCGAAGCCGGTGCCGTAGAGCTTGTCGAGCGCTGCCTTGCCGATCGCGGCGGGGGAGGAGAGGCGGGCGACGTCGGTCGCCGTGATGCCGCGCGAGCGGGCGCGGAGCCAGGCGACGCGGTCCGAGGAGTCGGCGACGACCCTCCGGAGGTGCGGGGGCTCGGCGTCCGTGAAGACGGGCTGCGTCTCCCAGGGGAAGGAGAGCTGCAGGTCGGGCACCGATTCATTCTCTGCCCCCTGCGGCGCCCGGTCGAATCGGCACGCCGACCCGCGGCGTATGACCGGGGCGGGACGGCTCGCGCCGGCGGCTCAGGCCTCGAGGAAGGCGTCGACGTGCGCGGGGGAGAGGAGGTGGCGCCGGACCATCAGGGCGGCACCGCGGACGCCTCCGCCCTGGGCCGCGGCCTGCACGATGTCGAGCGCGCGGGTCGCCAGGGGGAGGGAGCGGCGGTAGACGACCTCGCGGACCCCGGCGAGGACCTCGTGGCTGGCCTGGGCGATGCTGCCGCCGACGACGATGACGGACGGGTTCAGGAGGTTCACGCAGGTGGCGAGCACCTCGCCGATGTCGCGGCCCGCGGCGCGCGTGAGCTCGACGGTGGTGGGGTCCCCGCCGGTCAGCAGGGTGACGACGTCGGAGGTGCTGGCGGCGTCGATCCCGGACTCGGTCAGGCGGCGGGCGATCGCCGAGCCGCTCGCGATCGCCTCGAGGTCGGCCTCGCCGCGGTCGCCGGGGACCTGCACGTGGCCCAGGTCTCCCGCCGCTCCGAGGGCTCCGCGCTGCAGGGCCCCGCCGCTGACGATCCCGGCTCCGATGCCGGTGGAGACCTTCACGTAGAGGAGGTCGTCGACGTCGGCGTAGTGGTCGGCGTGCTCGCCGAGCGCCAGCAGGTTCACGTCGTTGTCGACGAGGACGGGCACGGGGAGGCGGCGGCCGACGAACTCCGGGATGTCGAAGCGGTCCCAGCCGGGCATGATCGGCGGCTTCACCGGGCGGCCCGTCGCGTGCTCGACGGGTCCGGGGACGCCGACGCCGACTCCCGCGAGCGGGCCGGCCGCCGGAGTCCGGCCGAGCAGGGCCGCGGCGACGTCGAGGGCGTGGCCGAGGACGGCGAGGGGGCCGTCGGCGATGGCGATGCTCTCGCGGCGGCGGGCGAGGACCGTGCCGTCGAGGTCGGTCAGGGCGACGACGGCGTGCGCGGCGCCCAGGTCGACGGCGAGGAGGCTGCGCGCCCGGGGGTCGAAGGCCACGCGGGCGGCGGGACGGCCGCCGGAGGAGGGGGCGTCGTCCTGCCGGGCGACCAGGCCGGAGGCGGTGAGGACGTCGAGCTGGGCGGAGACGGCCGCACGCGGCAGGCCCGTCTCGGCGACCACGTCGGCCCGCGTCCGGGGCGCCCCGTCGGCCAGCAGGAGCAGCAGCTCGCCGACCGCGCTGACGGTGATGCGGCGGCGCGGGGACATGGCCAGAGTCAACCACAGCGCCCGTGCTTCTGTGCGGCGGGTGCCCGACTTGGCGGGCGCGCAGGGCTAGTTTTGCTTGTCCGTGAGCAAAAGTCCGCGTAGGGTTCGAGGCACACCTTCCGATGCGATCAGGAGCCCCACCGGTGGCCACACCCCCAGACCTCTCTGTCCAGCTGTACTCGGTGCGCGAGCCGCTCGCGGCCGATCTGCCCGCCACCCTCGACCGCCTCGCGGCGATCGGCTTCACCACGGTCGAGCTCTTCGGGTTCGTCGACCTGGCCGACGCCTACCGCGCGGCGCTCCCGGCCAGCGGACTGCGCGCTCCCAGCGCCCACGCCCGCCTCCTCGGCCCGCAGGGCGACGCCACCGTCGACGAGATCCTCGACACGGCCGCCTCGCTCGGCGTCGAGACCGTGATCGACCCCTTCGTCGACCCGACCCGCTGGACCACCGCGGACGACGTCGCCCGCATCGCCGACGATCTGAACGCGCTGGTCGACTCCGCCGCCGCCCGCGGCCTGGTGCTCGGCTACCACAACCACGCCTTCGAGTTCGAGAACCGCGTCGACGGCCGCAGCGCCTTCGAGCACCTCGCGGGCCTGCTCGACCCGCGCATGGTCCTCGAGCTCGACACCTACTGGGCGGCCGTCGGCGGCGACGACCCGGTCGAGGTGCTCGGACGCCTCGGCGACCAGGTGCGCTTCCTGCACGTGAAGGACGGCCCGATCTCGGCCGACACCCAGGAGCAGCTGCCCGCGGGCGAGGGCGCGATGGACGTCCCGGCGATCCTCGCCGCCGCTCCGCAGGCCCTGCCCGTGCTGGAGTTCGACGCCTACGCCGGCGACATCTTCGAGGGCCTGGAGTCGGCCCACCGCTACGTCTCGGGGCTCGGCGCATGAGCGGCACCGGCCGCGTGGGCGTCGGCGTCATCGGCGCCGGCAACATCAGCACCCAGTACCTGACCAACCTCACCGTCTTCCCCGACCTCGAGGTGCTCTTCGTCGCCGACATCGACCTCGAGCGGGCGAGGACCCAGGCCGAGGCCTTCGGCGTCCCCGCCTCGGGCACCGTCGAGGAGCTCCTCGCGCACGAGGGCATCGAGATCGTCGTCAACCTCACGATCCCGGCCGCGCACGTCGAGGTCGCGCGCCGCGCGGTCGAGGCGGGCAAGCACGTGTGGACCGAGAAGCCCTTCTCGCTCGACCGCGACAGCGGGATCGAGCTGCTCGCGCTGGCGAAGGACAAGGGGCTGCGCGTCGCGACCGCTCCCGACACCTTCCTGGGCGCGGGCCTCCAGACGGCGCAGCGCGTGATCGAGAGCGGAGCCATCGGCACGCCGCTCTCGGCCCTCACCCTCTTCCAGGGCCCCGGCCCCGAGTCGTGGCACCCGAACCCGGAGTTCTTCTTCGCCGAGGGCGGCGGACCGCTGCTGGACATGGGCCCGTACTACATCACCACGCTCGTGCAGAACCTCGGCCCCGTCGAGAGCGTCACCGCCGTCTCGTCCCAGGCCCGCGCCACCCGCGTGGTGGGCTCCGGCCCGAAGGAGGGCACCGAGTTCCCGGTGACCATCCCGACGCACATCGGCGGGCTGCTCCGCTTCGAGTCCGGGGCCTCGGCCCAGGGCGTGTGGAGCTTCGAGTCGAGCCTGCCGCGCACCGGCTTCGTCGAGATCAACGGCTCCGAGGGCACCCTCGTCCTCCCCGACCCGAACCAGCACGACGGCGAG
Source organism: Rathayibacter sp. AY1E8 (assembly GCF_002931415.1). Classification (NCBI taxonomy): domain Bacteria; kingdom Bacillati; phylum Actinomycetota; class Actinomycetes; order Micrococcales; family Microbacteriaceae; genus Rathayibacter; species Rathayibacter sp. AY1E8. The sequence goes on along the minus strand of NZ_PSVI01000004.1, from coordinate 3,696 downwards.
ATCACCCTGCACCGCCGTGGGTCCGCCGAGCCGGAGGTCATCGCGGCGACCGGCTCGACCGCCTCCCGCGGCACCGGCGTGCTCGAGCTCGCCCGCGCGATCCGGGCCGACCGCCCCGAGGCCGCCTCCGGAGACCTCGCGTACCACGTCACCGACGTGATGCTCTCGCTGCTCGAGGCCGCCGAGACCGGCGAGAAGGTCCTCGTCACGAGCTCCGTGACGCCCCGCCCCGCACTGCCCGAGAGCTGGGACCCGACCGAAGCGACCCTCTCCTGATGCCCGCGCCCCTGCGCGTCGGCGTGCTCGGCGGCGGCTTCATGGCGGCCGTGCACAGCCGCGCGGCCCGCAGCGCCGGAGCGGTGCTCGCCGGAGTCGCCTCCTCCACCCCGGAGAAGGGCGAGCGGGCGGCGGCCGAGCTCGGCGTCGAGCGCGCCTACCCGGACGCCCGGGCCCTGATCGAGGACGAGAGCATCGACCTCGTGCACGTCTGCACCCCGAACGCCACGCACGCCGCACTCGCGCTCGCGGCGATCGAGGCGGGCAAGCACGTGGTCTGCGAGAAGCCGCTCGCCGCGACGCTGCGGGAGGCGGAGTCGCTCGCTGCGGCCGCGTCCTCCGCCGGCGTGGTGGCGACCGTCCCGTTCGCCTACCGCTTCCACCCGATGGTGCGCGAGGCCCGTGCCCGCGTCGCCTCCGGCGAGACCGGCCGTCTGGTCACCGTCCGCGGGAGCTACCTCCAGGACTGGCTGCTGGGCGCCTCCGACGACAACTGGCGCGTCGACCCGGCCGCCGGCGGCCGCTCGCGCGCCTTCGGCGACATCGGCTCGCACCTGGTCGACCTGCTGGAGTTCGTCACCGGCGACCGGATCGACTCGCTCGCCGCGATCACGAGCACCGTCCACGCCGAGCGCGGCGGCCGCCCGGTGAGCACCGAGGACGTGGCCGGCCTGATCGTCCGGCTCGAGGGCGGCGCCGTCGGCACGCTCCTCGTCTCGCAGGTCACCGCGGGCCACCGCAACGAGCTGGTGCTCGAGGTGTCCGGGCTGGAGGAGTCGCTGCGCTTCGAGCAGGAGCTCCCCGAGACGCTGTGGGTCGGCCGGCGCGACAGCGCCCTGCTGGTGCCGCGCGACGCCTCGATCCTCGCGCCCGATGCGGCCCGGCTCTCGATCGTGCCGAGCGGTCATCCGATGGGCTACCAGGACGCCTTCACGGCGTTCGCCCGCGACACCTACGCCGCCGTGGCGGGCGCCGACGTGGAGGGTCTGCCGACCTTCGCCGACGGCCTCCGCGCGGCGCGCATCACCGAGGCCGTGCTCGACGCGGCCGAGACAGGCGCCTGGGTGACCGTGCCCGCCGCCGACGACCGGACGGAGATCGCCGCATGAGCGACGAGAAGACCTACCCCGCCACCCACCCCGTGACGCTGTTCACCGGCCAGTGGGCCGATCTGCCCTTCGAGGAGGTCGCCCGACTCGCCGCCGAGTGGGGCTACGACGGACTCGAGATCGCGGCCTCGGGCGACCATCTCGACCTCAAGCGCGCGGACGAGGACGACGCCTACGCAGCCTCGCGCCTGGAGATCCTCGACCGCTACGGCCTCGAGGTCTTCGCCATCTCGAACCACCTCACCGGCCAGGCCGTCTGCGACGACCCGATCGACTTCCGCCACAAGGCACTCGTGCGCGACTACACCTGGGGCGACGGCGACGCGGAGGGGGTGCGGCAGCGCGCCGCCGAGGACATGAAGCGCTCGGCGCGGGTCGCCCGCAAGCTCGGCGTGGACGTGGTCGTCGGCTTCACCGGCTCGAAGATCTGGCCCTACGTGGCGCAGTTCCCGCCGGTCCCGGCCTCCGTCATCGACGAGGGGTACGAGGACTTCGCGACCCGCTGGAACCCGATCCTCGACGAGTTCGACGCGAACGGCGTGGTCTACGCGCACGAGGTGCACCCGTCCGAGATCGCCTACGACTACTGGTCGAGCGTGCGCACCCTCGAGGCGATCGGGCACCGCCCGGCCTTCGGCTTCAACTGGGACCCGTCGCACATGATGTGGCAGGACATCGACCCGGTCGGCTTCATCGTCGACTTCAAGGACCGGATCTACCACGTCGACTGCAAGGACACCCGCCTGCGCCCGAAGAACGGCCGCGCCGGCGTGCTCGGCTCGCACCTGCCGTGGGGCGACCCGCGCCGCGGCTGGGACTTCGTCTCGACGGGGCACGGCGACGTCCCGTGGGAGGACGCGTTCCGCGCGCTGGAGTCGATCGGCTACTCCGGCCCGATCTCCATCGAGTGGGAGGACGCCGGGATGGACCGCCTCCACGGCGCGAAGGAGGCCGTCGGCTTCATCCGCTCGCTGCTCTGGAGGACCCCGACCGCGTCGTTCGACGCCGCGTTCTCGAACCAGTAGCCGCGCGGCTCCCCTCGGCGGGATCCCGCTCCGGCCCGCAGCGCACGTCGCGCGCGCCGGGTCGGGGTCCCGCAGGCGGGGGTGGGGTCAGTCGGCGGCCTTGGCGGCGCGCTCGGACTTGATTCGGGCCTGCTCGCGGCGGACCTCCGCGTAGCGGTTCTGCTCGACGCGCAGCCACTCGGGGACCTCGTCGAGCAGGGCCTGGATCTCGGGAGTGGTCAGCGCCTCGGTGACGCCGCCGCGGGCGAGCCCCGAGATGGAGACGTTCAGCCGGGAGGCGATGACGGAGCGGGGGTGCGGCCCCTCCTCGCGCAGCTGCACGAGCCAGGCGGGCGGGTTCGCGGCGAGCTCGTCGTACTGCTCGCGCGTGATCGCCGACTCCTGGAACTCCTCCGGAGTCGCGGGCAGGTAGACCTGCAGCTTCTTCGCCGCGGTCGCAGCCTTCATCGTCTGTGTCGCCTTGGCCATGCGGCAACCCTACCGGCGCGGCGCGGACCACCTACCCTGAGGGGATGAGCGAGCAGCCCGAGACCGTCGACCCGCAGGCCGCTCCCGAGGCGGAGGGGCGTCCGGAGGGCGGGGCGGACGCGACGGCGGACGACGCGTCGGCCGGATCGGGTGCGGTCGGCGCCGGAGCCGGAACCGAGTCGGACGACACGGACGGCGCCTCCGAGGACGGCGACTCCGACGACCTCGACTCCGACGACCTCGACTCCGACGATCTCGACTCCGACGATCTCGACGCCGAGGACAGCGACTCCGACGCCGCCGACTCCGACGCCGGGGACGCCGTCCCCGCCGGCCCCGTGCTCGCCGTCGCCCTCGTGCCCGGCGTCACCCCCACCAAGTGGACCCGCGTCTGGGGCCAGCGCCGCTCCGATCTCCCGCTGCGCATCACCGTCGTCGCCGAGCGCGATCAGGAGCAGGCGCTGCTCGACGGCCGCGCGCAGCTGTCGTTCGTCCGCGGCGACGTCTCCTCCTCCGCCCTCAGCTCCATCCATCTCTACGACGAGCAGCCCGTCGCCGTCGTCGGCCGCGAGCACGCCCTGGCCGCCGCGGACGAGCTCGAGGTCGCCGAGCTGGCCGGCGAGCACCTCCTCCAGGATCCGGAGGACGTGCCGGAGTGGGCCGCGGTCGCCGAGGAGCTCGCGGACGGCTCGCGGCGCCCGCTGCCGCGCATGGCCGGCCTCGACGACGCGGTCGAGCAGGTCGCGGCCGGCGTGGGCGTGCTGATCGTGCCGCAGTCGGTGGCGCGCGTGCACAGCCGCAAGGACGTCACCGCGGTG